>JBBSBO010000009.1:0-13077 GCA_038251215.1 Caldilineales bacterium | reverse complement strand
GACGAAACAAGCTGCCGAGACCCGCATGGGTTCGGGCAAGGGCAGCGTGGAGCATTGGGTGGCTGTGGTGAAGCCAGGGCGCGTCATTTTGGAGATGGCGGGCGTGCGCGAGGATCAGGCGCGCGAAGCCATGCGCTTGGCCGCTTACAAACTGCCGCTCAAGACCCAATTCCTGATGCGTGAGGAATAACAAATAACATGAAAATTAGCGAACTGCGTTCGATGACCAGCGCCGAGCTGGCCAACAGTTTGGACGATGCGTACCAGGAGATGTTCAACCTGCGCTTTCAACGCTCGACCGGGCAGCTGACCAACACGGCCCGGGTGCGCGAGGTGCGCAAGCGAGTCGCCCAGATCAAGACGATCTTGCGCGAGCGCGAGCTGGCTGTCACAGAATAAGGAGTGGGGAGATGCGTGCGCGACGAAATACGCTGGTAGGCACCGTCACCAGCGACAAGATGGACAAAACCGTAGTGGTGACCGTAGAGCGCACAGCTCGCCATCCGTTGTATGGCAAAGTTGTGAAGGTCTACAAGAAGTATAAGGTTCACGATGAGAACAACGACGCCAAAGAAGGCGACGTGGTGATGATCTGTGAGTGCCGCCCGATCAGCAAAGATAAATCGTACTTCGTTCAGGAAATTCTTGAGCGAGCCGTCATCGTTTAAGGCGAGGGTAGAAGCATGATTCAGCAAGAGAGTCGGCTGAAAGTAGCTGACAATACAGGCGCCAAAGAGCTGTTGACGATTCGCGTCAAGGGCGGCAGCACACGGCGATACGCCGCCGTGGGCGACGAAATTGTGGCGACGGTCAAGGCCGCCAGCCCCACGGGAAGCGTCAAAAAGGGAGACGTGGTGCGGGCGGTGATCGTGCGCACGCGGCGCGCCGTTCGGCGCGCAGACGGCAGCTATATTCGTTTCGACGACAACGCCGCCGTGATTGTGGATGACCATCATTTGCCGCGCGGCACGCGCATCTTTGGGCCGGTGGCGCGCGAACTGCGCGACGGCGGCTATATGCGCATCGTATCGCTGGCCCCGGAAGTGCTCTAGCCCAGGGCCTCGCCGGCACGCATCACAAACAAGATTGATGACACGCGCCGGCGGCAAGTAGTGAGGATAAGGACCGAGGAGGTTGGCGAGATGAGAGTGAAGATTGTCAAGGGTGACACGGTTGAGGTCATCTCCGGCAATGACAAGGGTCATCGCGGGGAAGTGCAACAGGTCATCCGCAAGAAGAAAAAAGACGGCACGCCCGACCCCAACGAGGTGTATGTGTTGGTGGCAGGCGCCAACCTGGTGATCAAACACCAGCGGCGCACGGGCCGAGTCAGCACGCAGACCGGGCGCATCGAGATGGAAGCGCCGCTGCACATCAGCAAGGTGATGCTGGTGAGCACGGACGGCAAGCCGACGCGCGCCGGCTACGAAGTCGCCGCCAACGGCGAGAAGACGCGCATCGACCGGCGCAGCGGCGACCCGCTGCCCAAGCCCGCACGCTAGGGCGCAGCGCAAGCCGCTGACTCACGTGCTGTTTGGACTTAGCTATGTCTGACCTGGCGCCGGACTCGTCGGCGCTTGCGGACCAGGAGTGGAGCAAAATGAGTGAAAACGAGAAGACCCCGCGGCCGATGCCGCGGATGAAAGAGCGCTATCAGACCGAGATCGTGCCGGCGCTGATGAAGGAATTTAATTATACAAACGTGATGCAGGCGCCGCGCTTCGTCAAGATTGCCGTGAACATCGGCCTGGGCGAAGCGTTGACCAACAGCCGGGCGATGGAAGCCGCGACAGGCGACATGGCCAAGATGACGGGCCAGCATCCGGTAGTGACCAAGGCGCGCCATTCGATCGCCACCTATAAGCTGCGCGAGGGCATGCCCATTGGCGCTAAGGTGACGCTGCGCGGTACGCGCATGTGGGATTTTCTGGACCGGCTGATCAACGTGGTCCTGCCCCGCCAGCGCGACTTTCAGGGCATTTCGCCCGATTCTTTCGACGGGCGCGGCAACTACAGCCTGGGCCTGCGCGAGCAGTTGGTCTTCCCGGAGATCGATTACGATTCGATCGACAAGGTGCGCGGGCTGGAGGTGACAATTGTCACCACGGCGCAAACGGACGAAGAAGCGCGGCGTTTGCTGGCGCTGATGGACATGCCGTTCCGCCGCGCGTAGGGCGAAGGCGCATAGCTGTGAAGGCGCCGAGTGCGTACAGCTAGAATGAGGGAGAGAAATCTGTGGCAAAGAAATCGATGATAGCCCGAGAGACCAAGCGCAAGTATGCCGTGCGCGTACACAATCGGTGCAGTATGTGTGGGCGCCCGCGCGGGTATATGCGCCGCTTTGGGCTGTGCCGCATTTGTTTCCGTGAGCAAGCGTTGCGCGGCATGTTGCCGGGCGTCGTGAAGTCCAGCTGGTAGTTAAGTCCAGTTGGCAGTGAAAGCTAGTTGGCAGTGAAGTCAAGGACAGTCGTCGAGTTGGTAGGCTGTGAAGCTGTAAAGACGGGTTGACAGCGAAACGCGCAAGCGGGCGTCTGAAATAAAACGGATTTACGGCGGTTACTAACTACAATTTTCTGCAATCTACCTGCCGTTGTGGGGCGGGGCAAAGTCGAACAGACGCTGCCTGCTCCGGTTCAGCAAATGCTGTGTCGGCACGTTGGACAAATTTGCGGGAGTTTGCAAGAGTGGCCCGAGGAGCTAAAAAATGCAATCAGATCCCATTGCGGACATGCTCACGCGTATTCGCAACGCCTGTCTTGTGCATCACAAGCAGGTTGTCATGCCCAGTTCCAAGATCAAGGCGAACATCGCCCGCATCTTGGTCGAGGAAGGTTTCGCCGCAAGCTATGGCGTGACCGATGAGACGCCGCAGCCCAACCTGGTGGTCCGCCTGAAGTACACCGGGCGCGGCGATCCGGTTATCACCGGTTTGGACCGCGTGAGCAAGCCCGGGCGGCGCACCTATATGGGCCATCACGATATCCCGTGGGTGCGCAGCGGTTTGGGCATCAACATCGTGTCGACGCCCAAAGGCCTGATGACGGGCCGGCAAGCGCGCCGCGACAGGGTCGGCGGCGAGATTATCTGTAACGTCTGGTAGAGCCGGCCCGGTTCGAGCAATTGAACCGGCAGGCAGCCGGATTTAGGAGAGGAGGTCAGCATGTCACGGATTGGTCGGAGTCCCATTCCTGTACCCGCCAATGTCACGGTGGAAATCAAAGCCGGCAATAAGGTAACTGTGACGGGGCCGAAGGGCACGTTGCAGCAAGACTTGAACCCGGATATGACGTTTGAGCGCGAGGACGGCGAGATCATTGTCAAGCGCCCGAGCGACTCGCGTTTGCATCGCTCGCAGCACGGTTTGACGCGCACTTTGTTGGCCAATATGGTGACGGGCGTTACCACCGGCTTCAGCAAGCGGCTGGAGATCGTGGGGGTGGGCTATCGCGCCGAGAAGCAGGGCGACAACCTCGTCTTGCAGGTGGGCAAGAGCCACCCGGTGATCTTCGCGCCGCCTACGCCCGACATGTCGTTTGATGTGCAGAAGGACGGCCGCGGCTTCACTATCTCCGGCATTGACAAATGCGAGGTGGGGCAGCTGGCGGCGGTGGTGCGCAAGGAGCGCCCGCCGGAGCCGTACAAGGGCAAGGGCATTCGATATCAGGGCGAGTATGTGCGGATGAAGGCCGGCAAGACCGGCAAGTCCGCTCGCTAATGAAGGGGCAGGGGTAAGGACATGGCAAAGGAAACTCGCCAGGAATCGCGACAGCGCCGCCACGAACGTGTGCGACGCAAGGTCGTGGGCAGCGCTGATCGCCCGCGGCTGAATGTATATCGCAGCATCAATCATATCTATGCACAGGTCATCGACGACGCCGCCGGCCACACGATTGTGTCCGCGTCTTCGCTGGATAAAGGGCTGCGCGGCGAGCTGGAAGGCTTGGCCCCGCAGGAGCGGGCCAAGGCGGTCGGCAAGGCCGTGGCGGAACGGGCGCGCGCGCAGGGGGTCGAGTCGGTCGTGTTTGATCGCGGCGGCTATCCCTATCATGGTCTGGTCAAAGCTCTGGCGGACGGCTCGCGTGAAGGCGGTCTCGCTTTCTAGGCGCCGCTTTCAAAGTAGCATGGGGAGAAGCAACAATGCCACCACGTGAAAATCGTGACAGTAATAGCAGTAGCAGCAATAGCAGCAATAGCAGGACTAGCAATAGCAGGACTAGCAATAGCAGCAATAGCAATAGCAGCAATAGTAGGGACAATCGCGATAATCGGGATCGCCGCGATCGACGCAGCCGCGACCGCGATCGCGATGATCGCGAAGAGTTGGACGAGCGCGTCGTACACATTGCCCGCACCGCCAAGGTCGTGAAGGGAGGGCGGCGCTTTGCCTTCCGCGCCGTCGTGGTCGTGGGTGACCGCAAGGGCCGCGTGGGCGTGGGCGTGGGCAAGGCGCGCGAGGTGCCGGAGGCGATTCGCAAGGCTTCGGACCGGGCGCGCAAGAGCATGGTGCAGATCTCGCTGCTGGGCACGACCATCCCGCACCGCGTGGAATCGCATTTCGGCGCGGGTACGGTGCTGCTTAAGCCGGCTAGCCCTGGCACGGGCGTGATCGCGGGCGGCGGCGTGCGCGCCGTCGTGGAAGCCTGCGGCGTCAAGGACATCTTGAGCAAGTCGCTGGGCAGCGACAACATCTTGAACGTGGTGCAGGCGACCTTTGTGGCGCTGAAAGACCTTCAGGACTATCGCGTCGAGGCCGAGCGCCGCGGGGTGGAGCCGTCACAGTTGGCCCCCTTCTGGCACAAGGAGGAGAAATATGCCTAAGACAGACGCGCCCCATCTGATCCGGGTGACGCTGGTGCGCAGCCCCATCGGCTATGAGAAGTCGCAGCGTGCGACCGCCGAGGCGCTGGGCTTGCGCAAGATGCACCAGACCGTGGAAAAGGAAGACTCGCCGGCAATCCGGGGCATGATCAACAAGATCTCGCACCTGCTGCTTGTCGAGGAATAGAGCGCGGCGGTTCAGCGGCTCTTGGTAGACGTTATGCTAGCAGTCTGCTGTCAGGCAGTTCGCTGCCGAGCAGTTTAAGCAGAATAAGGAAAAACCAATGAAACTGCATGACCTGCGCCCTGCAAAAGGTTCAACGCAAAAGCGCAAGCGAGTAGGTCGTGGCACTGGTTCGGGCCAAGGCAAGACCAGTTCCCGCGGCACCAAAGGACAGAATTCCCGGTCGGGCGGCGGCGTGCGCCTTACGTTCGAGGGCGGCCAGTTGCCGCTCACGCAGCGCCTGCCCAAGATGCGCGGCTTCAACAACCGCTTCAAGGTATACTATACGGCCGTCAACCTGGATTCGTTGGAGCGTCTGTTTGGCGCCAACGCCGCGGTGACGCCTGAGAGCCTGGCGGAGGCTGGTTTGGCAGGCGGTACAGCGCCGGTGGTGGTGCTGGGTCGCGGCGAGATCAACAAGCCGTTGCAGGTGAAGGTACACCGCATCAGCGCCGGCGCGCGCCAGAAGATCGAGGCGGCGGGCGGCTCGGTGGAAGTCCTGGGCTACGAAGTCAACAAGCGGCTGCCGCGGTCCTAGGGCAGGCGACGCGTGCGGCGAAGCGCGCTAGCGCTCCGTTGCGCCAAGGGAGAACGGCTCTATGCTTGACGCTGTACGAAATGCCTTTCGTTTGCCGGACCTGCGGCGTAAGCTGCTGGTCACCATCGGCATCCTGGTGCTCTATCGCTTTGCAGCGCACATTCCGCTGCCCGGCGTAGACCGCACGGCGCTGAAATCGCTGTTTAGCGGCTCGGAGGGGATGCTGCTGAGCCTGCTCAACTTCTTTAGCGGCGGCGGGCTGGCGCAGATGGGGATCATGGCGCTGGGCGTCTATCCTTACATCACGGCATCGATTATCATGCAGTTGCTGACGCCGATTGTGCCGCAACTGGAAGAGTTGAGCAAAGAGGGCGAGCAAGGTCGCCACAGGCTCAACCAATATACCTATTGGATGACGGTGCCGCTGGCGATCTTGCAGGCTGTGGCGCAGGCTACGCTGCTGAGCCGCCCGCTGAGCGCCAATGTCACCGTACTGCCCAACTGGGGCTTTACCGGCCCCGACCTGCTGCCATCGTTGACGATTATCATCGGCATGACGGCGGGCACAATGTTCGGCATCTGGCTAGGACAACTGCTCACCGAGCAGGGCATCGGCAACGGCATCTCGCTGATTATCTTTGCCGGCATTTTGGCCTCGGTGCCCTACCAAATTGCACGTCTGTGGCAGCAGCCGATTCTGTTGGTCATCTTCCTGTTGATCACGGTCGCCACGGTCACGCTGATCGTGTGGGTGCAGGAAGGCCAGCGGCGCATTCCCGTGCAATATGGCAAGCGCGTGCGCACGATGCGCGGCAATCGCATGATGATGGTGGGCGGGCAGAGCACGTATGTACCGCTGCGCGTCAACACGGCGGGCATGATCCCGCTGATCTTTGCGCAAAGCCTGCTCATCTTGCCCAGCACGCTGGCGTCGTATTTCGTGGGGGCGCAGACCGCCTGGGTGGCAGGCTTCGCCCAGTGGATGGTCACCGCCATGAGTCCGACCAACTGGCTGTACTGGCTGCTCTACTTCCTGTTTACCGTAGCGTTCACGTACTTCTATACGGACGTGATGTTCCGCCAGCAGAATCTGCCGGAGACGCTGCAAAAGCAGGGCGGCTTCATTCCGGGCATTCGTCCCGGGCCGCGCACGGAAGCCTATCTGAACGGCGTACTCTCGCGCATCACGCTGGTGGGCGCGCTCTTCTTGGGCTTTATCGCCATCTTGCCCTTCCTGGTGGGCGTGCTGGTGGACGGCATCTTGGGCGGGGCCGGCATATTGACCGGCTACCAGTCGCTGATCATCAGCAGCGCGGGTTTGCTGATTGTGGTGGGCGTGGTGCTCGACACGATGAAGCAGATCGAGGCCCAGCTGATGATGCGCAACTACGAAGGCTTCATCCGCTAGACAGGGTTGTGCATTATCCGGGTTTGCTAGACCTGGTTTGATAGACTTGACAAGAGAAATCGCATTGGCCTGTCCGCCCCGAGGCGTAGGCCAATGCGCTCGCTATCCGCCATCCAGCTAGAGCCGCAGTTATTGCGGTGCATCGCAACCAGGCAATGGCGACAAGGAAGAGACGAGGCAGGATCATGGCTGTAGAGGGTCGGCGCACATTTCTGGTATTGCTCGGCGTGCCAGGCGCCGGAAAAGGCACGCAGGCCAAGCAGTTGGAAGAACTGTTGCACATTCCGCAGATCTCCACGGGCGACCTGTTCCGTTATAACCTGAAGAACGAGACTGAGTTGGGGCTGCTCGCCAAGAGCTACATGGACCGCGGCGACCTGGTTCCCGACGAAGTGACGATCCGCATGGTGGAAGATCGCCTGACGCGCGAGGACTGCGCGCAGGGGGCTATTTTTGACGGCTTCCCGCGCAACCTGGCGCAGGCGACGGCGTTGGATGCGATCACCGATCCGCTGGGCGGCATCGCCCTGGCGCCGCTGATCAGCCTGGAGGACGACGAGGCCATGCGGCGCATCACGGGGCGACGCGTCTGTCGCACCTGCGGCGCGGTCTATCACGTCGACTTCAAGCCGCCGGCCAAAGAGGGCGTGTGTGACGTTGACGGCGGCGAGCTGTATCAACGCGACGACGACAAGCCGGACACGGTGCGCAACCGGCTGTATGTGTATTACAAGCAGACGGCTCCGCTGATGGGCTACTACTATGCCAAGGGGCTGCTGGCCGAAGTCGACGGCGCGCTGCCGATTGACGAGGTGCAGGCCAAGCTGCAGGCGGCCTTGCGCGCGCGGGGTCTAGCGTAGGAGAGACTTTTGTCTTCCAATATCGATCGGCTGTTTGGCGGCAAGAACCGGCGCACGTTGCGGCGCAGCGCCAACCGGCCTGAACGCACGGCGCCGATCCTGAAAAGCCCGCGCGAGATTCAGTTGATGCGCGAGGCGGGGCGGATCGTCGCCAAGGTGCATGAGGCGATGCGGGCTACGGTGCGCCCGGGCGTCAGCACATGGGAGCTGGACCAGGCGGCGCTGGAGGTGTTGCAGAAGTATAATGCGACCTCCGCCTTTCTGGGCTACCGCGGCTATCCCGCCCATATCTGCGCCAGCATCAACGAAGAGCTGGTGCATGGCATCCCCAGCAAGGAACGCATCTTGCAGGCGGGGGACATCATCAGTATCGATGTGGGCAGCAGCTATCGTGGCTTTATCGGCGACAGCGCCTGGACTTATGCCGTGGGCGCGATCAGCGAGGAGGCCGCCAAGTTGATGGCGGTGACGGAGGCGAGCCTGATGGCCGGCATCGCGCAGGCGACCGTAGGCCACAAGGTGATGGACGTCGGCCGAGCCGTGCAGCAGGTGGTGGAAGAGGGCGGCCTGCACGTCGTGCGCGAATACACAGGCCACGGCGTGGGCCGGCAGATGCATGAGCCGCCGCAGGTGCTCAATTATGTGGGCGGCGACGCAGACGGGAATTATGTGCTCGAGGCGGGCGTGGTGATTGCCATCGAGCCGATGGTTCAGCAGGGGACATGGCAGACGCGCACACTGAAAGATCGGTGGACGGTCGTGAGCAAGGACAACAGCCTTGCCGCTCATTTTGAGCATACGATCGCCGTCACCCACAGCGGGCCGGAAATTTTGACTCTCCCCTGACGCTGTGATAGACTAGCTAAGTTGCGCCGAGAAGATTCCGGGAGAATAGAACATGAAAGTTCGACCGTCCGTAAAGAGAATGTGTGAGAACTGTAAAATTGTACGCAGGCGAGGCGTGGTCTATGTGCTTTGCACCAACCCGAAGCACAAGCAGCGCCAGGGCTAGGCGTCCAGCGAACAGAGCCAGCGTAGCAGAGAAGGGGAATCTCTATGGCACGTATTGCGGGTATTGACATTCCGCGTGATAAGCCGGTGGAAATTTCGCTGACCTATATCTATGGTATCGGTCGCAGCACCAGCAAGCAAATTTTGGAAGCGACGCAGATTGACCCGGTCATACGCGTGCGCGACCTGGACGAGAGCCAGGTGACGCGACTGCGCGAGTATATCGACCGCAACTATCAGGTCGAAGGCGACTTGCGGCGCGAAGTCAATATGAACATCAAGCGGCTGATCGAGATCGGTTGCTATCGCGGCCTGCGTCACCGCCGCAATTTGCCCGTGCGCGGCCAGCGTACGCGCACCAATGCTCGCACGCGCCGCGGCGTCAAGAAGACGGTTGCCGGCAAGAAGCGGGCGCGCAAGTAGGATGATGCGCCGCTCGGCGAGCCTGCCTGCGGCTGTGTCCGCGGCGGCGCGAGCGGTTTGCAAAGAGTTTGCTGCAAGCAGTTGGCAAGGGTGTGCAGGCGGTATGTGTGATTTGACCGAACCAGGCTGCGCCGAGCAGCGTGGCCTTAGCTGGGATAATATTGGCTGGAATCATAGCTGACAGTAAGGAGTAACCGTGGCCCGACCTCAACGAAGACGCGATCGTCGCTCGATCCGACGTGAGAAGAAGTTTGTGCCGCATGGACAGGTGCACATCCATGCTTCGTTCAACAATACGATCATTACCGTGACCGACCCGCAGGGCAACACCCTGTGTTGGGCGAGCAGCGGCAGCAGCGGGTTCAAGGGCAGCCGTAAGTCGACGCCCTTCGCCGCGCAGCTGGCAGCCCAGAGCGTGGGCACCTCGGCGCGCAGCGAATTCAACATGCGCGAGGTCGATATTTACGTCAAGGGGCCGGGACCGGGCCGCGAGAGCTCGATTCGCTCGCTGCAAGCCGCCGGGCTGACCGTGATGTCGATTACCGACATTACGCCTTTGCCGCACAATGGCTGTCGCCCCCCCAAGAAGCGGCGCGTCTAACGGCGCAGCCGCTTGGTTGGGCGGAGGGCGATGCAGTTCTTGCCACGGGGCCGGCAGGCTCGGCGACAGATCGCCTGCATCGGGCGATCTGCTGGGTTTGTTGGCACCGGATAATTGGAATGAAAATGGATAGCCGGAGGAATTATGGCAAGATATTCAGACGCAGTATGTAAGTTGTGCCGCCGCGAAGGGCTGAAGCTCTTCTTGAAGGGCGAGCGCTGCATGGGACCCAAGTGCGCGATTGAACGGCGCAATTACCCGCCGGGCGATCACGGCAAGAAGGCGACCTTCCGCCGCAAGGTGTCGGATTACGGCATGCAGTTGCGCGAAAAGCAGAAGGCGCGCCGTATTTACGGCGTGATGGAGCGCCAGTTCCGCCGCTACTTCCAGGACGCCACGCGGCTGCCTGGCCTGACCGGCGTGACTTTGCTGACGATGCTGGAGCGTCGTTTGGACAACGTGGTCTATCGCATGGGCTTTGCCGATAGCCGCCCCCAGGCGCGCCAACTGGTGTTGCACGGCCATTTCGCGGTGAACGGTCGCAAGACCGATATCCCGTCGTTTGACGTGAGCATCGGCGATGTGATCACGGTGATGGAGAGCAGCCGCAATTCCGTGTATTTCAAGGATCGCGCCCAGATCATGCAGAGCAGCCGTGTGCCGGCCTGGCTCGCGATCGATTTGGCCGCGATGCGCGGGTCGGTGGCGGGCGAACCCGGCCGTGAGGATATTGAGATCCCTCTCAACGAGCAACTGATCGTCGAGTATTACAGCCGCTAGAGGGCGCGCCTTTGGTCGGCCGTCACGCAGACCTGGCGGCATTGGTCAAAGCGAAGCGTCGCCGTCTACGGCAACAGATATTGGCGGACGCTTGGACATGCGGCGAGCCGGTTCATGCCGGCTTCGCACGCGTTGAAATGTAGGGAGGGTGCTCGTTGCTAAACACGGTTCTACCCAAGATTGAGATTGAGGCCGGCTCGCAAAGTTACGGACATTTTGTAATCAGTCCGTTGGAGAGCGGCTACGGGATTACGCTGGGCAACGCGCTGCGGCGCGTGCTGTTGTCGTCGCTGCCCGGCGCGGCCGTCACATCGATTCGGCTGAGCGGGATTCACCACGAATTTACGGCGATCCCACACGTGCGCGAAGACGTGACGCGCCTGATTCTTAACGTGAAGCAGATTCGGCTGACCAGCCGCAGTGAAGACCCGGTACGCATTCACGTCGAGGTGACGAACGAAGGTCCTGTCACCGCCGGCGACTTGATCTGCCCGCCGGACGTAGAGGTCGCCAACCCGGACCAGTACCTGTTGACGGCGGACTCGAACGATGTGGACCTGGACATCGAAATGGTCGTGGGCATGGGCCGAGGCTACAGCCCGGCGGAAGAGCGCACGCGCTTGCCCCTGGGCGAGATTCCGGTCGACGCCATCTATAGCCCGGTGCGCAAGGCCGCCTATCGCGTGGAACGCACGCGCATCGGCCAGCAGACGGACTATGACAAGCTGAACCTGGAAGTATGGACCGACGGCACGATTACGCCGGAAGACGCCGTGCGGGCCTCGGCCAAAATCCTGGTGACACACCTGGAGCTGTTGGCGGGCGCCAGCGTCGCCGAGCCGGAGCCGGAGGAAGAGCCGGAAGAAGGCATTCCCAACCGCATCTACGAGGCCCCGATCGAGGAACTCGAGCTGACGGTGCGGGCGTACAACTGCCTCAAGCGGGCCGGCATCACCAAGATCGGCGAGATTCTGCGCCGCATGGAAAAGGGCGAAGACGAGATGTTGGCCATCCGCAACTTCGGCAAGAAGTCGCTGGACGAGCTGGTGGATCGCCTGCACGAGAAGAACTATTTGACCGTGCCGGGCGTGGACCTGAGCGCCTATCTCGAGGATGCCGCGAATGATGACGGCGCGGATGATGACGGCGATGAGCCGGCTGACGAACCTGAAAACGACGAACTTGACGAGCCGCTGAACGCCGAGGCACAGGGCTAGGCAGCGCGGCGAACGTCGAGGGCTGTGGTTGCACAGACAAGTTGCACTGACAAAGCGGGAATAAAACAATGCGACATCGAATAGTAGGTCGAAGGCTCGGTCGGGATTCCGGCCATCGGAAAGCGCTGTTTCGTAATCTGATTCGCGAACTGTATATCCACGGTCGCATCACGACGACCGAGGCCAAGGCGCGGGCGATCCGCGCTGACGCCGAGAAGCTGATCACCAAGGCCAAGCACGGCCTGGCGGACGGCGGCAATCGCGTGCATGCGCAGCGCACGGTCGTGGCGTATCTGAACGACAAGGCTGTGGCGCAGAAGCTGTTTGACGAACTGGCCCCGCGCTATGCCAACCGCCCCGGCGGTTATACGCGCATCGTCAAGATCGGCAAGCGCCTGGGCGATGCGGCGGACATGGCTGTGATCGAACTGGTCGAGGCCGCGTAGCAAGGGATTGACGCGAGGCGCGGCAGTGGATGCGGCGGCAACGATCCATGTGTGCGGGCTGGTGGCCTATGACGGAACGGATTTCTTCGGGTTCCAGTTTCAGGTCGACACGCCTACCATACAAGGGGAGTTGGAGAAGGCGCTGAGCCGCTTCAGCGTGCCGGTCGAGCGAGTGGCCGCGGCGGGCAGGACGGATACCGGCGTCCACGCCAACGGCCAAGTGATTGCGGTGCGCACGCAGTGGCGGCATGACGTGGCTCAGTTGCAGCGGGCCTGGAATGCGCATCTGCCTCGCTCGATCTGTGTGCGCCGGGTGGCCTTGGCGCCGGCGGGGTTTCATCCTCGCTTTAGCGCACAGGCGCGCACCTATCGCTATCGCGTGGTGATGGGCAGTGGTGACGAGTGCGCCGAGGCAGGGGTTGCTCTGCCGGATCGGTCGCCGCTGACGGATCGCTTTGCCGCCTATGAGCCGTGGCCATTATCACTGGCGCGCATGCAAGAGGCGAGCGAGCATCTGCTGGGCGAACACGATTTCGCCACGTTCGGCAGGCCGACGCAGGGCGAGAACACCGTGCGGCGGGTGCTGGAAGCGTGCTGGGAGGAAGAGTCGGCATCGCCGGCGCCGTTGGACTGTTACCCCGGTCGTCGTGTGGTGCTGACGATTACGGCCAACGGTTTCCTGCGCCAGATGGTGCGCTCGATTGCCGGGACGTTGTTGGAAGTAGGGCGCGGCACGCGGCGGCCCGAGGATG
>JBBSBO010000008.1:0-13811 GCA_038251215.1 Caldilineales bacterium | reverse complement strand
TGTTCGTAGCATAGGCGCACGGCATCGACGGCCTCTTGTTGTGTTTCGACGAGCAGCACCGCGCGCGGCCGTGCGCGCAGCGAGGTCAACGCGTCCGACTCGTAGGGGGCCAACTGCGGGCGTTGTTGCAGAAGGCGCGTGGTCGGAAATTGAGCCGATAGTTCGGAGATCAATGCTTCTAGTGCCATAGGTTTTTGCCTGATAAATCAAAACTGTCTGTGAGGCTATTGTACAGTACAGATCGAGCGCCGTCAATCAGCGCGCAAAACGCTCATTTCATGGTGGGGGGCAGAACAGCTTCAACCGCAGAGGACGCAGAGGAAAAACACCTGTGAAGTGGCGCCGCTCTACGGAACAGGCGGAAGCGATTGAGATGGGTTGAGCGGCTAAGCGGACGAGTTATGGTATAGAGTTTCAGGGGATGGGAACTGCCTCGGGTTCGCCGCCGGTGGAGGCGAAGGCGCCGTTGCGCAGGAGATAGGGCCAAAACTCGGCAGGTTCCAATTCTTCTTCAGCGACGAGGCGCAGCGCGGCGGTGAAGGACTCCAGGCTGCTGCGCGTGTTGGGGCCAAAGCGCCAGATTTCCGCGCCATCCATGCCGCGATAGAAGGGCAACGCTTGCGGGTGATTGCTCAGCCAGGCCTGGCCCTCGGCGGCGAAGACGGGCATGTCGCGCCCGTCGCCGGTCCATTGCGGCAACACCTCCGGCGCGGCGAGCTGCACGGCCAATTGCAGCGCCAGGTCGCGATGGGGGCTGGTCTGGTTGACGGCCAGGCAGGTGACCAGGGCCACGTTGGCTTCGTCGGCGGGGCCTGCGGGCAAGTCGGTCAGTCCGTAGTCGAAGTCGGGGAAGGCGTCGGCGAGAAACGGGAGCAGCCAACTGCCCTCGATCGTCATGGCCGCGCGGCCTTTGCCGAAGGCTTCGCCCGCCCAGGAGGATTCCAGGTCGAGCGGCTCCACGGCATAGCCGGCGGCGAACAGCCCGGCGATCAGGTCGGACGCCTGGCGCGCGGCACCCTCGTCGAAGCGCGGCGCGCCGGGAGCAGGCGCGGGCAACGCGCCGCCGGCCTGGAGGTAGAAAGGCAGCCAGCGCACGAGGTCGGGTGCCAGGACCAGGCCATAGAGGCCGTTGTCGTGGTCGGTGGCAGCCTCGGCTGCGGCGCTCAGCTCTTGCCACGTCCAGGTTTGGTCGGGGAGGGCAAGCTCAAAGCGGTCAAAGAGGGCGGGATTGTAGGCGAGGGCGAAGGTATGCAGCGAATGGGGGAAACAGTAGGGTTGGCCCGCCAGGGACACGCCGGCCAGCGCGGCCGGCTGGTAGCGGCGCGGGTCGAGCCATGCGGGCGCGATCGGCGCGACAATACCCGCCGCGGCCAGTTCGGGTAGCGCGTCGCCGGTGGTGAGGAAGATATCCGGCGGCGTGGGCGACGCGAGCGCCTCCGCCAGGCTCGCCTCATAGTCCGGCGCGATGGTCAGGGTAATGATCACGCCGGGGTTCAGCTCGCCGACGGCGGCGATTAGGGTTTGTAGTTGGGCGTCGTCATCTGGGGACGCGTGCCATGCAAAGACCTCGAGCGCAGGAGCGGGAGGCTCCTGCGCCGGCGCGTGCCATAGGCTGGAAAGGTCAAAGTGGGGGGCGGAGGCTGTGCAGCCGGCCAGCAAGCCGGCAAGGAGCGCCAGGGCAGCCAACCGCCGCGGCAGATGTTTGATGCTCACCCCCGCAGGTCGGGCGGCGCTTAGCTGCCGCTCTCCTCAACAAACTTGTCATAGTCGGCGGGGGACATCAGGCTGCCCAGCTCGGCGTTGAGTGCGTCCGACGGCTCGATCTTGAAGAGCCAGGCTTCGTAGGGGGCCTCGTTGAGATGCTCGGGCGTGGCTTCCAGAGCGCCGTTGACTTCGACTACCGTGCCGGAGACGGGCGAGACGATGTCTTCTGCGGCCTTGACCGATTCGACCACCGCCACCTCTTGTCCGGCCTTGACCGTCGCTCCCACTTTAGGCAGCTCGACATACACGACGTCGCTCAGCATGTCCTGCGCGGCGTCGCTGATGCCTATCACGGCGACGCCGTTCTCGATGCGCACCCACTCGTGGCTCTTGGCATATTTGACGCTTTCGTCCAGTTTGTAGTCAGTCATGAAAGTTCTCCTGCTTCTAGGTTTTCGGAAAGGTGAAGTGAGGGCCGGCGAGCCGGTGCGCGGAGCGTAAGCTGCCGGCGCCTCGTTATTTATAGCGCGGCTTGTAAAAGGGCCGTTTGACGACTTTGGCCCGCTTGGGCTGCTCGCGTACGATGATGTCGAATTCGGCGCCGATGGCGCTGAGCGCGGCGGGCACATAGCCCATGCCGAGGAAGTGGTCGAGCGAAGGCGACTTCATACCCGAGGTGACATAGCCGATGGGCGCGCCGTCGAGCGTGATCGGATAGTGTTCGCGCGGCACGGCGCGGTCGAGCATCTCGAAGCCGACGAGGCGTCGTGCGGGGCCTTCCAGCTTGGTCTTGAGCAATGCCGTGCGCCCGATAAAGTCGTGTTCCCAGTGAATGGCAAAGCCCAGGCGCGCCTCGAGGGGCGAGGTTGTGGCGTCAATTTCATGGCCATAGAGGGACATGCAAGCTTCGAAGCGCAGGCTATCGCGCGCAGCCAGGCCACAGGGCAGCAAGCCCTGATCGCGCCCGGCCTGCAGCACGGCATTCCAGGTCTCGACGGCGCGGTCGGCGTGCAAGTATAGTTCGAAACCGTCTTCGCCGGAATAGCCGGTGCGTCCGATGAGGGCATGCACGTCGCCAATGGGCGCTTCGAGGGCGCGGCGTGCGGCCAACGCCGACAGGTCGGCGGCGACGAGCGGCTGGAGGATGGACTCGGCCAGCGGCCCCTGCAAGGCCATCATGTAGAGCGAGTCGGAAATATCGACCAGAGTGACGTCAAAGTCGTCGAGATGGGCGGAAAGCCAGGCAAAATCTTTGTCGCGGTTGGCGGCATTGACCGCAATCAGCCAGCGTTCGGGCAGACGATAGAGGAAAATGTCGTCGACAATTGTGCCGTCGCCATAGGTGAGCAGGCTGTAGCGCGCATCCATCACGCCCATGGCGGCGACGTCCGCCACTTGGACGAAGGCGAGAAAGGCTTCGGCATCGGCGCCATTGAGCGAAAACTGGCCCATGTGGTCGATGTCGAAGAGGCCGGCTGCGTGGCGCACAGCCAGGTGTTCTTGGATCGGCCCGGCGGAGTATTGCACGGGCAACTCCCAGCCGGCGAAGTCGACCATGCGCCCGCCTAGGCTGAGGTGTGTTTCGTATAGTGCCGTGCGGCGCATAGTCTAGTCCCAGATGGCCCGCTCACGTAGCAAGGCGATGTCCGCCCTTGCATCTTGCTCGCCGGTTGCCGGCCGCGCTCCCGGTGAGGTGTCGTCGAAAGTATAGCAGTCGCGCACTATCTGGGCAAACATTTTGCGCCCATGCGCTGGGCGATCTTCTGTGCAGTCTGTGTGGCTGACGCGACTCACAGGCTCGCAGGCGAAAGATTGACACATTACCGGCGGTCGGGCACACTGCATACAGGCAAATATCAACCAACAACCATATGCAAAGAAAAGGAGAGCCGACATGGCGACATTGCCAAAACGAACGCTGGGCCGCACAGGCCTAGAGGTGACGCAGTTGGGTTACGGTGCGATGGAAGTGCGCGGCGAGCGCATTTGGGGCGGGCGCCCGTGCAGCGATGAGCAGGCGAGGATTATCCTCAACGCCGTCGTGGACGCGGGTATCAACTTTATCGACACGGCCAACGACTACGGCAAGAGCGAACTCTACATTGGCCAGTATCTGTCCGGCAGGCGCGACGAGTTTTACCTCGCCACCAAGTGCGGCTGTCATGTGGAGTATGCGGGGGACCACGACAGCACGCCGCACATCTGGACACGCGAGAATCTGATGCGCAATATAGCGGATTCGCTCCTCAAGATGAAGACCGACCATGTAGACCTGCTGCAACTGCACAACCCGGATGTGGAAAGCGCCGAACGCGGCGGCCTGGTGGATGTGCTGCGCGAGCTGAAGGACAGCGGGGCGACGCGCTTCATCGGCTGTTCGTCCACGTCGCCGCACCTCAAGACCTATATCGATTGGGGCGTCTTCGATGTCTTCCAGATCCCGTATTCAGCGCTGGAGCGGCAGCACGAGAACCTGATCACGGCGGCCGGCGAGAGCGGAGCGGGCGTGATTATTCGCGGCGGCGTCGCCCGTGGCGAGCCGGGCAGCGGACTTGGCGCGTCGGACCGGTGGCAGGCGTTTGAGGCGGCCAAGCTGGACGAACTGCTGGAGGCGGGTGAAAGCCGCACAGCCTTCCTGCTGCGCTTTACGCTCAGCCATCCGTACTGCCATACCACGATTGTGGGCACGTCGAACCCGCAGCATTTGCAGGAGAATGTTGCGATCGCGGCCAGAGGCCCTCTGCCGGCGGATGTTTATGCCGAAGCCAAGCGCCGCTTGTCCGCGGCAGGGCAGAAGCCGGAGGAATAGGCGCGGCGCAGTTGCGCGGCAGGCGAGCGTAGCGTCGCCGATGCAGCAAACGACGGTGACAGTGTGAGCCAAGAGATTGCTTGCGGCGGCGTGACCAGTCACGCCGCCGCAGCTTTTTGCCGCCTGCGCGGGCGAAAGGCTACGCTGCTTCGCGCTTGCCGCCGTTGGTGCGCCAGCCGGTGTCGAGCGCAGGCACGGGCTGATCGAACAGCTCGGTATTGGCGTCCACCCACTGCCAGAGCCGTTCCAGCCCCTGACGCATCGAAACCTGGGGCCGCCAGCCCAGTTCGCGCTGCGCCTTGCGAATATCGCTGACGTAGATGGTCTGGTCGCCGGGCCGCCAGTCGGCGAAACGCGTGTCGATGCTGCGATTGGAAAGACCCTCGAGCAGCGGGCCGAACTCCGACCAGATGGCGAGGGTGTTGTCCGGCCCGCCGCCGACGTTGTAGATCTGACCCGCTGCCACGTCGATGCGTTGGGCGGCCGCGTCATAGGCTTCGATCAGATCTTCCACCCACAACACATCGCGCACCTGCTTGCCGTTGCCATAGATATTGATCGGGCGGCCCAGGCGGGCGGCGATGCAGAAGTGGGCGAGCCAGCCCTGGTCTTCGACGCCCAACTGACGCGTGCCATAGATGCACGACTGGCGCATGACGACGGTCTTGAGGCCGTAGATGCGCGCGTAGTCGCGCATGTACTGGTCGCCGCTGCCCTTCGAGCAGCCGTAGGGCGAGTGGAAATCCAGCGGCTGATCTTCCGCCACGCCGAAGGGCTGATCCCGGTAGCGGAAACGGGTGCCGCCCTCGACTACCGCCAGGTTTTCCATGCCGCCATAGACCTTGTTGGTGGAGGCGAAGATCACGGTCGCCTGCGGCGCGGCCTCGCGCACGGCTTCCAGCACATTGAGCGTGCCGTAGGCGTTGATCTGGAAGTCCTCGCGCGGGTTCTGCACCGACGTAGTCACGGCGACTTGACCGGCTAGGTGATAGACGCGGTCGGTATCCGTGTCGAGGTGCGCCGCCAGCGCGTAGAAATCGCGGATGTCGCCATGCACGAAGGTGAACTGGTCGCCATGTCGTTCATGCAGCCAGGCGAGGTTGCTGTCGGTGCCCTTGCGCGACAGGTTGTCGAAGACGACGACATCGTCGCCGCGGTAGAGGTGGTAATCTGCCAGATTGCAGCCGATGAAGCCGGCGCCGCCCGTAATCAGTACTTTCATGTTTATCTCTCCTTGTATGATTCTTGGTTCAACCCTGTGTTAATTGGCGTATCTACTGGTGCATGCGTTCGGTTGGAGCAGGTGTTTGGCATGGTCTCGTCAATTGGCGATAGGCTCCTTCTGCCCTCCTGCCTTGCGCGGCTTGGGCTGTTGATGCGGCCCGTCGCCGGGCGCTGCCATTTCCTGCAGTTGGCGGATGCGCTCGTTCCACAAGTGGCGGCTGTCGCGGCGGAAGGCTTCGATCTGGGAGGATAGCGCGCCGACCTGCTCTTGCATGGCGCTGACTCCGCTGCGAATGCCCTCGGCGGTGTTGGGCACGAAGATGGTGGCCGCGCTGAAGAGTTCTTGGAGGTAGGGCCAGTCGGAGGTGATCAGCGGCTTGCCCACCGAGAGGGCTTCGCAGCCGCCGAGTTGCAGCGTATAGTTGCGCGTGGTCAAGACCACGGCGGCGTCGACGGCGTGCAACAATCCGAGATACTCGCCGCCGGGGTCCAGGAAGCCGGTGAAGGTGACGTTGGGCGGCGTGTTCTCGAAGAAGGCGGCAGGCTTTTTGGCCTTGTTACCCGTGATATAGAAGTGGACATCCGGCGACTGCGCGGCCGCTTCCAGCACGGCTTCAATTGGCTCGTCGGGCGCGAAGGTGTTGATCACCGCCAAGTTGAAGCCAGGCCCGACCGCATAGGGCTTGCCTGCGGGCAGGTCTAGGTACGGGTCGTACATGACTACAGGCTCGCCGCCCCAAGAGGCGATCCTGTCGGCCCAGTATTGGTTGGTCACGATGTTGGCCGCGGCGCGGCGCGCGAGAAATCTTTGGATGGGCCGCGCCCAGTCCCAGGGTGGGTCGAAGGTGGCGCTGTGATATTCAAAGACGAACTTGGCGCCGGTGAAGAGAGTATAGAAATAGACGACAAGGCCGCACAGGAAGGGCGGCGTCTGCACGTGGATGGCGTTCGGGCGCTCGCTGAAGAGCACTTGCAGAGTACGCAGCGCCTGCAGCAGATACTTGAAGGGCGCGTGGAGCGGATATTGAAAGCGCAGATAGTGGATGCAATACAGCTTCGCGCCTAGCTCGCGGGCGAACATCTCGCTGCGACGGCTGTAGGGCGCCCAGGCAACAGCCAGCCATTTCGTTTCGTTGTTTCGCATCTTCATTCCCTCTCAGCTTCCATTTCTTCGGGTTTCACCAGGGTTATTGCAACCGGCATAGGCGCGTCGTCGAACCATTCCGGCCAAAGCGTGGCGGCAAAGCGCCGCACATTGTCTTCCACATCGAACGTAGCGAGGATGGACGCGCGCGCGTCATGCGCCAGCCGCACGGCGAGGGCCGGGTCGTCGAGCAAGCGGGCGATCGCTGCCGCCGCTGCATCCGTGTTGCCCGGCGCGACCAGCAGACCGTTAAGGCCGTCGGTCACCAGCTCCGGGATGGCGGAGACGTGCGTCGTGACGACCGGCACGGCTAGGGCCATCGCCTCGGCGATGACGTTGGGAATGCCGTCCATGTCGCCTTCGGGCGTCACAATACACAGGAGGGCGAAGAGAGTCGCCTCTTGGTATTGGCGGATGACGTCTTCGTGGCGCAGCGCGCCGCAGAGCGTGACCGTATCGTGCAGGCCGAAAGCGTCGATCAGCGCTTCCAGTTTGGCTTGCTGCGGCCCTTGGCCTACGATATGGCAATCGAACGAATAGCCTTGTGCGCGCAGCTTGGCGCAGGTCTCCACGAGCTGGGCAAAGCCCTTTCGGGGTGCGAGCTGGCCTACCGAAAGGATCAGCGGGCGCGCCCGATGGGAGGGACGTTGCGGCGGCGCGTAGCGATTCAACTCCAATCCGTGGCGTACATGGCTGATCTTGTGGCTGAGATCTTGGCCCAACACCTCTTCGAGGTAGGTGCGGTTGTGCAGCGTGCAGGTCACCACATGGCAGGCCTCGGCGATCTTCTCGGCCACCAGAACGCGCTGCACAAACACATCGGCGCCGGCGTGGATCGACAGACTGTAGGGGATGTCGAGCAGCCGGGAGGCGACGAGGGCGAGCGTGGCGGTGCGATCCACAAAGTGGGCGTGCAGCTCGGCGGGCGGGTCGCGGCGCAAGAGATAGGCCGCGTACACGGCGACGCCGAAGTGCTGCGCCGTGCGCAAACGTGTGTGCGCTGAGGGATGGGGTCGCGTGGTGAGGTAGGCGAAGGCGCGCAGATACTCCAGTGGGCGCACGAGCAGGAAGTACAGGTGGGCGAGCAGCAAGGTGAGCGACGGCGCGGGCAGCAGGTAGACAATGCCGTTCTGTAGGTCGCGCTGGTCCGCGGAGAGTGTGGCGTCGGCCTTGGGCGGGTGGATGGCGAAAATCCGCAAGTCCACGCCCCACTTGCGCAGCGTGCGGATCTCGCGGTCGATGAAGGTTGTTGTCAGCCCAGGGTAAGAGCCGATCAGGTAGACCAGGCGCAGCGCGCCCGGCGGGTGGTTACGGCTTTGGCTGCTCGCCGCCTGCGTCTGCTCCGATGCGCGCTTGGCGCTTTGATCTGCCAACTGGTAGTTGTTCACTCCGTAGCTATTCATATAGGAACCGATCTGCCCCCGCTACGCCATTGCGCAGCAGTGACGGATATTGGGGCGCGCCAGAGTAAGAAGGCAGCAGGACATTGGCGCTGGGCGGCGGCGGTAAGCGTTCGCCGCCCTTGGCCGCGCTGGCAGCGCCATCTAGGTAGGGCCGCGTCCACCACAGCTGCCCCGCGTAGGCCCCATTTTGCAGGGAGGGATAGAACTGGTAGGCGCCGATATCGGGCGCGCCCACACGCGCGTGACCCAGGATGTCGTCGTGTGGCGCGAAGGCCGGGTCGGCGTTGCCGATGGCGGGGCTGACGGCGGGAATGCTGCCATAAGTCTCGACCAGACGGAGGAACTCTTGGCGGATGCTCGTACTGCCGCTGCGAAAGGACTCTCCGGTCCAGCGGGGCAAAATGAGATCGCTCTGGTTCTCATTCTGCAGCGGGTCGGCCTCGATGCGACGGCTGTCGAACGCGGCCGGGTTGATTTCGTTGCGGGTGGGAATCTTGGCGCCGCCGTTCCAATAGAGGTTGTTGTCGAGCGCCAGGCCGTTGGTCTCTTCCGGCGCGCCAAAGGAGAAAGAATTGCCGGCGACCGCGCCCTCTTCGCCCATGGTTCGGGTGGGGTCGGACCAGATGTTGTTGTAGAAGCGAACATTCTCGTTGACCGGGTTCTTTTCCTTCAGCGTCACCCAGAAGCCGTAGGAAGACGAGGGTAGATCGCCGGTGACGGTGTTGTTGCGGAAGATGACGTCCTTGACGCCGCGCGCGCCGAAGGGCGCATAGAGCGGATCGCGACCGTTGCCGATGATGAGGTTGTTTTCCACGGTCGCGCCGACGACCTCATGGTAGGACTTGCCGTCGTTGCCGATCTGGATAATGGTCTCGCGCGCCCCTTCCCAATTGAGGAAGATGTTGCGCCGGATCGAGATGCGCTCGCTGCCGATCTGCCCATCCCAATGGCTGTTGCTGTCTTTGACCGTGATAAAGGACTTGCTGTCGTGCGCGTTGTAGCGCCAACTGCCGGCGTAGTCGTTGAAGAAGATGTTGTCTTGTATCGTGACGTCTGTCACGCTGTTGATGTCGATCTGTTCGGCGTCGCCCGCCTGGTTGAAAAAGATGTTGTTCTCCACGGTCAAGAAGCGCACTCCGTTGTATACCTTGAGCAAATCATCGTTGTATGAGTCGTGAAAGATGTTGTTGCGAAAGACAATATGCTCTGACCAGATGTGACCGGAACGGTCCACCTTCACGACTTGAGAGTTGGAACCAGGGCCGGTATGTCGAAACTGAAAACCCTCCACCACGATGTTCCTGGCCCCGTCGAAGTTGAGTACTCTACCGTCGTTTTGCAAAGTCACGGTATACGGCTGCACCGCCTTGAAAGTCGTCTCCGTCTCGAAGCGGCGCACCAGGTGATTGCCGCCTACGTAAATGCCTTGAGCCACCCACACGGTGCAGTGACGGTCCGGTACACTGCGCGCGGCGAATTCGACGGTCGGCCATGGCCTGTCCAGTGTGCCCGGATTTGCGACATTGCCCGCCGGGAAAGGGGCCACCCAGTACTGACAGCTCTCCGATTGCGCCGCCGTTGCCGCCGTGCCGGCTGCCAGGGCGACCGGCGTGGACGCCAGGACAAAGCACGCAACCAGCACCAAGCAGACGGTCTTGCGAAAGAGCAGCCGGCGATTGTTCGCCGGCGCCGTATATGGACTGCGTAGCCCGCCTGCGCGGGGCCATCGTGACCCCCCAAAACGCATACTATTCGCGCTCCTCAGTATCGTCGGCATCATCGGCAGTATCGTCGGCGTCGTCATAGGCTTCCACGTTCGCTAGGATCTTGGAGGACGGGATCGACTCGCGGTGAATGGTCAGGGATTGGCGCGTCAGCCAGCCGGCCATGCGCACGGTGTTGAAGGGCAGGCCGCTTGCATAGAAGGCCATCTGGTCGCGCGTCGAAAGCTCGATCTTCTGTTCGGCATAGCCGAAGCGTTCCATCTCCTTCTTGGCGAACATTTGGATGAAGAGAATTTCCTCGGGCGCAAGCACCTCGCGATAGCGGCCGATGGAGCGCGTCGAGATAGTAGCCCGCTCGAAGGTTCCATACGAGCTGTTGCCGCCGCGCGCCTGCATCTCCGGCACGGCGTCCATCTGGAGCATGACGGGCGTGTATGGCTCATGAATGAAGTCGCACACGATCTGCAGCGTCTCTTCCGGCTGTTCGGCGAGGGTTTCGTAGCGCAGCACCATGTAGTTGTCGGGATACTTTCTCAGGTTGCGCTGGGCGATGCGCGTTGACGAGAGCCACCGGCTGGTCGCCGCGGCCACGCGGCCCTGGTTCTTTTCGTAGCGCTTCATCATCGAAGCGCAGCGGTCGCGCGGGTCGCGGATCATCTGGATGACCTTGGCGTGCGGATATTCGGCGAAGATCTGGTCGGCATAGTGCTCGGTGTGCAGTGACTTGTCGCCCCAGCGCTGCTTGCCGATGCGCTGGGCGTTGTGCTCATGGACGAGGGCAAAGAGCCGTCCGTAGGTCGGTTCGCCCTGTTGGAACTCGCGCCGGATGCGGTCCGCGTCGGGCTGCAGATGGCGCATACGCTTGAAATGCACCATGGCGGACAGGCATTGCTCCATGTTCTGCGGGTCGCTGAGGTCGCCGAAGTGGTTGTAGAAGTAGCGCCACATGTTCGTGCGCCGCACCATGGAGATGTTGGGGTGCGAAGCCAGCAGCGTATAGATGAGGCTGGTTCCGCTTCGGTCCGGGCCGGCAAGAAAGATGGGTTCAACCTGTTTCATGGATTCTCCTCTGCAGCGCGCTGGGCGACTTTTCATTTTCGTTCTGATTCGGTTCAAACTCGATCGGCAATTCACGTTGATAGAGGGCCAAATACTCTGCCGCCTGCTTGCCGGCGCCGAAGTGCAGGTCGACGCGCGTCTGCGCGGCCTGGCCCAGGCGCGCGGCGTATTCCGGTTCGGAGAGCAGACGCAGCAGGGCGGCCTCCAGTGCGGGCACGTCGGCGGGGGGGATCAATAGCCCGGATTCGCCATCCACGATCACCTCCTGCGAACCGGATACCGCCGTGGCGATGACCGGCAGGCCCGCGGCCATGGCCTCGATCAGGGCCATAGGCAGCCCTTCCCACAACGAGGGCAGCACAAAACAGTCGCTAGCCGCCAGCAGGTCGGGGATATCCTGGCGCAGGCCGAGGAAGTGAATGTGGTCCGCCATGCCGGCGGCGGCAGCCAGGGCGATCAACTCGTCGTGCAGCTCGCCGTCGCCGATCAAAAGGATGTGCAGTTGGGGGAAACGCGCGACGACCGCCGGCGCGGCCTCGATCAGGTAGCGATGGCCCTTCTGCGTTTTGAACGTCGCTACCAAAGCGGCAACCTGGGCGTCTGCGGGCAGGCCGAGCCGGCTGCGGATGGCTGCCCGGTCGACGGGGCGCGTGTAGCGCTGCACGTCGACGCAGTTGCTGATGACGACGACCTTGCCGGCAACGGCCCCGAACGTGTTGAGTACGGCCTCGCGCACGCCATCGGAGATGGCAACATAGCCGTTGACCCAGCGGGCCGTGGCGCGATAGAGCATGCGGAAGGCGGCCTGTTTCGGCCCGAGCAGCCAGGGGTAGCGCGGCAGGTGTTCGCGACGCAGGGTAAAGAGCGCGTTGTGAAAGGTCCAGAAGACGGCGACGTCGCGGCTCAACTTCAGGCTCAGCACGAGGAAGTCCATCACGCGCAGGAGGTGGGTCTGGATGACGTTGATCTCGTACTTGTCCGCCACGTCCAGCAGCGCACGGCGCAGGCGCAGCATCTCGGCGATGAAGAGCGGCAGCGCGACAACGCTGTGCCGTCGCGCGGGCAGAATCTCGACGGGGATGCCGGCGGCCTCGATCTCTTGGCGCAGCGGGCCGTCCTGGAAGGTGCAGACCACCGAGACGCAGCCCAACTCCGCCAGCTTTGGCGCCAGGGTGCGGACGACCTCTTGGCCGCCGCCAATCTCTAGGTTGCTGATCACCTGAAGGATCTTCAGTCGCTCGTTTGGCATGTTGGCATTCCTCTCGTCGCGGCGCAAGCGTTCGTGCTTGGCACGTGGCGGTGCTGTCTCTTGCCCCATCAAACCTGGCTGCGCTCGCCGACGCCGGCGAACTGCGCGGGCGTTGCTTCGCCCATCATCAGTGTGTGAATGTCCGGGTGCTGCTTGGCCCATTCGACTTGGCCCATGGCGTCTTGCGCCGAGAGGAGCTTGCGTACGGGGCCGTTGGTCTCGAAGTAGGAGTTCCAATACTGCACGGCGCTCTGTAGGCGATAGAAGGCCCACACCTGCGAGAAGAGCCGCCATTCCTCCGGCGTAAGCGGGAAGACGGACTCGTAGGCCTGCATGAACCAGCCGATGCTTTCGAAGTCGTAGTCCAGTTCATCGGAGCCGCTGGTGCGGAAGCGCGACAGGCAAGAGACCAGGTCGCTCAGCCGCCATTCGATGCGGGCCAGCTCGAAGTCGATGGTCACCACGCTGCTGTCCTTTTGGAAGAGCAGGTTGTGCAGGCCGTAGTCGCCGTGGATGATCAGGCGCGGCAGGTCGGCGGCGCTCAGTTGGGCGTCGAGGCGGGCGATCTCATCCAGGATGCGAGCGCTGTTGTCGATGAGCCAGGCGGCGGCTGCGATCTCGTCAGGGCCAGTCAAACGCGCTGAGTTGGCCTTTAGCTCCTCGATCTTGGCGGCGTGCCACTCCACATCGCGCCAGCGGTTGCCCGTGTAATCGCGAAAGCCCATGTGATGGCGGCCTGCGGGCATGAAGCCTCGCAGCTGCCGATGCAGGCGAGCCATCGTCTCTCCGGCGAGGGACATCAGGCGACGGCGGTGCGCCCGCACCAGGAACTTGCCGGAGTAGTTCATGCCGGCCTCGAAGTCGAAGAGCGCGAAGTAGTCCTCACCCCATGTGACATAAGTTTCGCCGTCGGCTGCGGCGTTCAGGCGCGACGAGGGAAAGTTCGTCTCCGTCAACTGATCGAGGATCGAATGCGAGTAGCGCACGGTCTCCAACTGCCACTTGGGCCGATAGCCCTTGAGCAGTTTGCGACCAATGGACGTATCCAGGTCGAGGTTGCGGTTGCGCCGGCCCACGGGCAAGTTGCGCGGGGGGGCCGGCCAGTTCGACGCCGAATTTCTCTAGGATGCCGCGCACGACCTCCACGTCGATGTCGGGAGTGCGCAGGCGGGCGTGCATGCGCGAGTAGAGCCAGGACGGTCGCGGGATATAGAGAATGCGCAGCGGCTGGGTCATAGAGTCTGTCCTCATACGGTCGCTCGTGTGTGAATAGGTTGCGGCAGTCCGGCCCAGCGCAGGGCCAAATGCCGGTGCAAGTCCTGAAGCGCAGCGTGCGGCTCGTCCCCACCGTTCTCCACCTCAATCAGTGTCCAGCCGGCGCTGCGCATGGCTGCGAGCGCCAGGGTCACGCTGCGCGAGGCGTGGTATACATAGCGGGCGACCTGCTCCGGCGTGTTGTGGCTGAAGCGTTCCCACAGCCCGCGGCGGTAGATGC
>JBBSBO010000007.1:0-14330 GCA_038251215.1 Caldilineales bacterium | reverse complement strand
TTTAATAATTTTTTTCTGAAAGCGCCCCATCATATTGTTTGTCGGGGCTTCCGCCGCGGTGTGCCGCTCTTGGCGGCTTACGCCGCGACTACGAAGATGACCATCGAGGATGCGCGCCTTCACCTGATGGCGAACACCGGAGGCCTGGCCGACCTGACCGCTCTATGCGGCTGAAGCCGCGACTACGAAGATGACCGCCCCAGCCAGTCCGGGGAATGAGAACAATCTATTACCGGAGTAAATTCTTAATCTGCATCAGCCGCTAGCGCGACTACGAAGGAGAGGCTATGATGATTTGGGCGTATGCGGATAGATCTTCAGTAGTCGTAGGTCATGTGCCGGCCCCACAGCCAGTTGAACTTGCCCTGCACCGAGATGCGCTTGTGCTGCCAGATGAAGGTGTATGCGTCCCCCTTGAAACGCACCCCCAGGAACTCGAAGCCGTCATCGAAGGAGGTCACGCGGGTCTTGGTCGGCTCCAGCGTCAGTTTAAGATCGGTCAGCGCCGCGATCACGTCGGCGCGCGCCTGTTCGGCAAATTCCGCGGTGCGCGCCGGAATCACGAAGTCATCGGCATAGCGCACCAGCGGCCAGCGCCGGCGCAGCAGCCGCCGATCCATCCGGTGCAGATAGATGTTGGCCCATAGCGGCGAGATGGGCATCCCCAGGGCGATCCCGCACGGCGTATCCTGGCGCGGACGCCCCGCCGCCAGCCAACCATGCATCAACGCCATGACGTGCGCGTCCTTGATTTCTGCCGCCAGCAGCCCGAGCAGGATTTCGTGATCCAGGCTGCCGAAACAGTCGTCAATGTCCGCCTCCAGCACCCAACGCATCCCCCGGTCGCGATAACGGATCACCGCGGCCACGGCCTGCGCCACGCCACGCTTTGGCCGATAGCCGTAAGAGCAACTGAGGAACTGCCGGTCGAAGTGCGGCAGCAACACTTGCAGCGCCGCCCGCTGTAACACCCGGTCATCCAACGTGGGCACGCTGATCCGGCGTTGGCCGCCGTCGCGTTTGGCGATGAACACCACCCGCAACGGGCCGGGCCGGTAGCTGCCCGCGCGCACGGCCGCGGCAAGCGCCAGCAAGCGCTCTTCCCAGTTACGCCGGTAGCGGCTGATGCTCAGCCGGTCAGCCCCCGGTATGCCGCCGTTGGCCGCGGTCTCATCCCACGCCTCCGCCAGGTTGGCCGGATGCAGGATGCGCTCGAGCAGGCTGACGCCCGGCTTTGGCCCCGGCGCAGGCTGCGTCGCGTTTGCCATTCATCTCCTCCTTGCCCTTCGTAGCCCGACCGACCCCTTTGTAGTGACGGCTTCAGCCGTTGGGGGGCACGACCACGGCTGAAGCCGACACTACAAAGGAAGGCGACGCGCAGTTTTCGCATAGATACAGATGCGGTTGTTAAGGTGCGGTGGCGCGGCAATCAGGCCGGCGCCTGTGCCTGGGGCGGCGCTTCAACGTCCGCCATGTGGCGCAACACCAACCGGCGCAGCGCCTCGTCATCCACGTTGATGGCGTAAGGCTTGGGGACGTCAACCGCCTTGCCATGCACCGGTTCTTGCTGCGCCGCCGTATATTGCAAGGGGCGCTCGTACAAGGCGCAGGCCAGGGTCATCCCCGCCGTCATGGTCACGGGGCCGCTGGTGATATCGCTGATGATATCTTGCGGGCGCAGGCTGTAGCGCGGCGCCTCTTCCCGATAGATGTAGTCCACGACGGCGAAGGTTTCTTCCACGTTGTAGGCCGGGGTGAGCAGCCGCCCGTTGTTGTGGTGATCGTGGATTTTCGGGCAGTTCTCCGGGAACTCATGGCGCACCACCTGCGCGAACGCCTCGGCAAGCCCCTGCGACCCGGCGCGCACGTTGTCCTCCGCATCCTGCGTGTCCGTCGTGCACACCACCCAGACGTGCCGCAGTGTCCCCTCGTCGTAATGATAGCGCACTGCCTCCAGCGGCGTCTGCATGTTGCTGGCGATGACATGCCGACGAATCCGGCCCCATTCGGGCGGCTCCTGCGCCAGTGCGGTCACCAGATCGTCCCCCTGCCAACGCTCCAGCTGCAGATGCTCCGGCAATTTGTTCGTGAAGGTGGAGAAGGTTGAAAGAAAGACCACCAGACCTACCCGGCCCGCGGGCTGTGCGGTGGCTTCGATCACTTTTAGTTCTTTAGCATATAGACGGCGCAGCGTCTGGCGCATCGCAACGATGAATAGCACGAACACCAGCGGCAGCGAGAGCAGCCCCACCCAGATTTGCAGCGCGCTGCGATCGGCGCGGGGACCCAGCAGGGCGAAAAGCGCGCTGGCGAAGAGGTTCATCGCCACGAGGCCGCCGGCCGCGAGAAAGACGGCCAGCGCCCGTCGACGCGGGTTCAACCCCAGCAGCAGGGCCAGGGTGTCGGCAAGGGTGCGGGTGATGCGTTCCATCAGGTACGCCTTTCCAGAGTGAGCCAAAAATCCATTTGCCACAGAACACGCGGCATGAACCTGTCTCTGCCATTACCGGGTGTTTCGGGCTTTCCGTGGTTCCTTACAGCGATGCGGGTCTGTCTGCGCGCCCTGCTGCACTACGTAGATCGGCGGCATTGGCCCATCCCCATCGTCGTGCCCGCGCCGACGCCCGCGTAGAGCGCGAAGTCGGCGAGGGTCAGCAGCACGCCCATCCAGTAGCGGTCGTAGTTCAGCGTGGTGAAGGTGATCGCGCCCATGCCGCCCATGCGCAGCCCGCCCTCTTTGCCCGGCACGTAGCGGCTGGCCAGGTCATAGCGGCTGATGGCGAGGCATTCCGCGGCGTAACGCTTCACCTCGGCGGGGAAGGCCGCCGGCGCGCGGGCGTTCCAACGCTCCAGCAGGCTGCCGAACACCAGGTCGGGCAGGGGGATAGGCACGTGGCGACCCTGGCTTTTGAAGGCGGTGGGGCTGACGAAGGTGAACCCGATCTGGCGTTCCGGCTCCGCGCCCGCCAGCCGCGCCGCGGCCAGCGCCGCGTAAGACGTGGCCCCGGCCCACGGGTGCGCCTCGGGCGTCAGGTGGGCGGCCGCGACGCGGAAGGGCGCGCGGTCCAGCTCGAGCGTCTCGCCCTGCGCCGCGCGCGCCAGGTCGCCCAGGATACGCGCCGTGGGCGCGTCCAGCGCGGTGAGGCGCAGGATGTAGGTCTCCGCGGCGGCCAGCCGGCCCCCGGGGCAGCGCCCGCTCAACGTGGAGCAGGTGAATGGTTTCGGCCCCTGGGCATCGTGCAGCGCGGCGGCGAGGGCGGGGTCAGCGCGCCGGATGGCGTCGAGGAAGAAGGCGTGGGCGGCGCGGCCCCACCACTCCGGCGCGGGCCGCCCGTCCGCGGCGGGCGCGGCGCGCAGCTCGAACACCACGGAGCGCAGGTCAACGGGTTCGGTCATGGATGTGTCCTCGCAGCGATGGTGGCCTCTTCGTAGTCGCTGCTTCAGCCGCCGGGGGTCAGTGCAACGGCTGAAGCAGCTTAGGAATGACTCCGACATACGTTCTTCATGCGCATTAGCCGGTAAAGTGCTCCCCGGCGGCTGAAGCCGCGACTACAAAGGGGGGCGCATCATCCGTGTTAGCGGGCGCGGCGGGCAGCGTCGCGCACGGCTTGCAGGTTCAGGATCTCGGCGACCTCGTAGCGCGGCGGCAGGCTGCCCGCGGCGGGGCGCAGCCGGATGATGGGCGGGAAGTAGCCCATGCGCCCGTGCAGCTCGGCCAGCAGCAGCGCGGTGATGAAGTTCAGCGAAGGCGGGTTCACCAGGATCGGCGCGCTTTGCAGCTCCTCCGGCGCCAGGGGCAGCGCGGCCATCAGCGCGGCCAGTTGCGGCTCGAACGGCGCGGCCGGGTCGAACTGCACCGGCAGCGCGATCACGCGCTCGAGGGGCTCCCCGGTCAGCGCGGCGATCTGCGCCAGGTGCGCGTCGGTGAGGGGGTGCGAGTAGTTGAGGAGGATCATGTGACGGGAAGCTTCGTGGTCAAACGAGGCTTGCCTGACTTCTTACTTTCACCCACAACATACACCTGGATCGTATCGCCAAGCGGATATAATCGCTGCCGCTCCTTTACGTCCTTTCCCCGCTCGCTTAACTCATCTAGCTGTATATTGACTTGTTTACCATCCAGTTCAACCTTGATATAGCTTCCTGTAACCTCAATGATCTTTGCATCGCGAGGCTTGGCGGGCTTCGGTGATGGTTTTGCCGGTGTTCGTGGCGGCATTGGTTGCGCCTGAGCTTGCTTCCGGGCCTGGGCGGTGGGCTGCACCTGCCCTGGGCCCTCGACGACCCTGATCTGGTCGGGCAACACCGGGCGCCGCTTATATTCGTTATCGGGCTCGATCTGCATGTAGCGCGTCTTCCCCAGCCAGTCCTGCGTGGCCTCGCGCCATTCCAGCATCGTCAGCAGCATCTTGATGCGCTCGACATCCTTGAGCGCCGGCGCGCCGCCGCGCTCGGCAGGGTCCATACGATCCAGCACGTACGTCTCGAACGCGTCTACATACGTCTTCACGTCCGCCGCGCGGTCTTCCGCGAGATGCCAGTCGTCGCCGCTGAATAGCGCCGCATACCGGCCGCCGGAACGGTCGCTCAAGACGAGATTCGCATCCGCCATCACCGAACCCATCCCCAGCGGCTTGCCCATGCCGAGCCTGTGACAGTAGGTTTTGCCCGCCTCGCCCGGCAGGGTCAGCGCCCACAGCAGCGCGCCCAACTCGAAGTCACGCAAGTTCTCGAAGTGCATGTCGAACTCGAACGTCACCCCCACGCGCACGGGGCGGATGCGCGTATATTGCTTCGGCGCCTTGCCGACCTTCCGGGTATCCGCTTCTTCGATCTCGGCGCGGCCCACCGCACCTCGGTGCCAGTAGAGCTTGTGGCCGCGAATCTGGGTCTCGTGGGGCGGCGGGCTGGCATAGTGATCAAGCCGCAATTCCGTCTTGGGCGTGCCGCTTTTGTCATACTGTCCCGTCTCCACGTCGTCCGGTTCCTGCTGGGTCAGGTAGTGCTGGAAGGATGTGTGCTTGGGACCGCCCAGAATCTTCGGTGTAATGCTGTGTGCGCTCATCCAGATATCGTCTTGTTCCGGGATAAGCTGCGCGTCCAGAAACGACACACGCCCGGCGCAGGATTGGCGCGTGTCGTTGGCGTCTGCGCCCACGAATCCGAACAGTGCCTCGGCAATATCCACGGCATCGGCGCTGCGCAGGTCGGGCGGCGTCAGATCGAGCGCGGTTTTCTTGTAGGGAAACCGGAACATCATCACGTGTCCGAAAAACTTCAGTTTTTCGGCTTTGTCGACAACATAGAAGACAGGTTGGTGTGCGGCGAGCGCGCCCTGGTCGCCCAGAAGCGCCTTCTGTTCCTGGCTGATTTGCTCCTGATACAGTCTGACCATTTCGTCGGGAATGGGAATTGGTGTCGCTCCGGTGTCCGGGGGAAAGACCACGGCCTCGCGCCGTTTCGAGCTCATCGGCCCACTGTAAGCCAGAACGCCTTCCTGGAACCCGGCCTGTGGCGCGCCGGTCGCCTCAAGCACGGGGATGTATTTAAGATGCAGGAAGCCGCCGCGCACGGGCTGGAAGTCATTTGCGCCAAGCGTGACCCAGATTTGGCGCGCATTTTTGGAGCTATGCCAGGCCGGTAGCTTATCGGGAATCGAATCAATCATGATGCGGGCGAATGTGCTGCCGGAGATATTCTGGGCTGGGCGGATCGCCCATCCCGCGCCGTTACGCTCGATGTAGCCGGCAGTCATCAGGGGGACGAAGCGCTTACTTCCAGTCTCCCTTAGCAACTGATCCCGATAGTAGCGGCCCAGGCTGGTAGTATCGCCCACCGCACGAAAGATCACCGGTTCATCCGTAATCCACTGCATCTTAGCATATCCAGCTATTTCGATCAGAGCGCGCAACATCCCGCGCAGGCTGCTCGCGGGGATAGTCGGCGTATCCTCGCCCGGACGGATGAAGAACTCAGCGCGCTTCTCCTGTTGATCTTCCGGTAACTCGTGAAACGCCTTGTCGCCATACGCCTTGAAGTCCTCCGGCGTCATGCCTGAGCGAGTGTAAAGCGGGCTTTGCGTAGTGAGCGTGCAGGTGATGCGCCCCGTCAGGCCGCTGTAGACGTCGTGGCCGGGCAGCGGCTCCGTCACGACAACGACTTTCTCAGGCAACGGCACGAAGTTATAGGGCGCGCGCGCCGTCCGCCGCGGAGTATTCGGGTTTACATGTTTGGGGTTCATCGGGCGCTCCCTTCGACCTTAATCAGGTCTACCAACCGGCTCAGGGCGACGTAGGCCATGTCGCTTGGCGGGTCATAGGCGACGCAGTGGCGAACGCGCAACGCCGCGCGTTCGCCGTCGCCAACCTCCAGCGGTACGGCGTGCTGCGGCCCCTGCTCGCCTTCGTCGCGCAGCGTGAAGCCCGCCTGTATTGCGAACTGGCGACGCGTGCCCCACAGCAAATGGTCTTCTTCAAAGATGTCTTCCGCGTTTGCGCCGTCGGCGATGCGCCGCGCGGCGAAGCCGCCATCGGTGCGCCAGAGCAGCAGCTCGCCGCCCGGCCCAAAGATGCGCGCCTGCTGCAAGGTCAACGCGCGCAGCGGTACGGCGATAGCCGGATATTTGGCCGCCGAGCTGAATACATCGCTCGAAAGGATCAGCGCACCGTCCGGTTCGCGCCGCCCCCAGATCACCCCGTCATCGGCGTGCGCCAGCAGCCACGGCATTTCCGCCGTCATGCGCGCCGCCAGCCACGCCCGCGGATCCGCCGCAAACGCCGCATCCACCGTTTCCGCCTGCCAGATTGGCTCGCTCATGCGTCCCTCCCGTTGCCTTGCCGCGCCGTCTTCAGCGCGTGCAGCGCCGTCACGTAGCGCTCCAACTCCGCAGACGCGTCGGTCAGGCCGGTGTCTGTCTGCGCTAACGCCCAGGTTTGTGTCTGTGTACTATCGCACAGGGTCAGCGTGGCCGACTTCCCCGCCAGCCGCCCGCGGCCCACGCTGCTCTCGCCGCCCAGCGGCAGGTCGCCCGTCCACAGGTCTTTCAACACCAGCAGCAGCAGGCCAATCTGCGCGTCGCGGTCTGCCTCACGCAAATCACGGGGGAAGCGCAACTCCAGGCTCACGTCTACCACCGGCGCGTCGCCCGCGCCAAAAGCCGGCTGCTCGTTGAACAGCGCCGTCGGATAGGAGCCGCCGGTGAAGCGGTCAATTTTCACCCGGTTTTGCACCAGGTCGCGCGCCCCGTTGAGCTTGCGTTCGCGCGTGACGACGCGACTGCCTGTCGGTGCATCGTCGCTCTCCTTGATGCGCTTGCCGAACATCTCGTCCACCAGCGTCGCGCCGTCCGCGCCCAACACCGTGTTGGCGATGCGCAGCGCGCGCGCCCGCACCGCCCCCGCCAGGCTCGTGCCCGACAGGATCGGTTCACCCTTTCCGTCGCGCAGATGCACCATGTCGGGCGCGCCGGCCTCGCCCGATCCGGAACGAATCAACAGCGAACCCGGCAGCGCGAAGTGCGCGTCCAGCGTGAACCGCGCCCGTTTGTCGGGGGGCAGCGCCGCAGGTTCCAGCCCCAGCGCCGCGACGATATCGGCTTGCCCGCCCGCCGCCTGACCCACCTGCGCCCACTCGTTCTCCAGCCAGTCAACGAGCTGCGCCGGATCATCCATGCGATAGCGGCGCACCGTCCACCCCTCCGCCCGGCATTCGCCCAGCCCGCGCCGCTTGCGCCGGCCCAGCCCGATCTCGCCCGCCTCTAACCCGTGCAACGCCAACGCCAGCGCGGGCAACAGCGTGACGTCGCCGTCGGGCAGCAGCAGTTCGAAGCGAAGCGGGAAAGCCGTGCCCGCTTGCAACAGCTCGAAGTCGAATTTCTTGCCATCCGCCGCAGTGCGCGTCTGTGAGTCCAGCGCCACGCCGTCACGCAACTCGACGCCCACAAAATCGCCCAGCGCGTCATCCACCATCAGCCAACTCTGGTTGCTGCTCTTGCCTTCGACCGCGCCGAAGAGCGCGTCGGCCAACGGCGCTTTCCGTGCGCCGTAGCCCGCCTCGACCTCGCGCAGGTATGAGCGCAGCGCTCCTGCGATGGATGCGCCGGTCAGCAACGGGCGGCCCGTCAGCGGGTCGCGCAGCAGCGGCATGTCGGTCAGGCCCACGGATTCGCCCGCGCCGAAGCCGGCCGGCGTTTCCAGCGTCAGCGTACCCTCGATGAACACGCGCTCAATGACGTTTCGTCCGGTTCGCCCGATCATCGGCGCACCTCCTTGCGGCTCTGGTTTTCCACGGTCGCCTTCTTCATCACCGCGTCTATCAGCCGCGCGGTGTATTCGGCGCGCAGCGCGGGCGTTAGCTCAGCCGTCACACCACCCACAACGGGAAAGTCCGGCTGCTTCAGGATCTCGGTCTGGGCATCACAAGTGGTCGCGCGTGCCTCGAGCCACGCCAGCATCGGGGTGCTTCCGATACGCGCCCGTTCGAACTGCCCGCGCGCTTCCTTTTTGAGATCGCTCAGGTGATCCAACACCGGTTGCAACGGCGGTGCGGGCGTTTCACCCTCACCCGGCGCGATGCCCTGCGCCTGTTTCTGCGCCGTCGCCAGGGCCTGCTGCGCCACGGCTCGCACCCGCGAAAGTTGCGCGTTGTTGGGCAGCGCCCCGCCGAAGCTCGCGGTGTTCACCGCCGCTGCCAGCCGTTGCTCCAGGAGCAGCCGAAACCGGCGCTCGGCCATGCGTCCCGCCAGCGCGCGGCTCTCCGCGGAGAGCGTGACCTTCGCGCCGGTTGACTCGTCCGCCTCAGACTTACTGCCCGTAAACTGCTCCTCCGCGCCCTGCCAGTTGATGGCGATGCGCCCGAAGCCCTCGGCGCGGCGCTCGCCCACGCCCGACGCGGCGGCCGCGCGCAATTGCTCCAGATCGAACGCGCCCTTGGCGTAGACGAACACGCTGCCCGCCGGTAAAGCCCACGCCTGGGGCAGCGGCAGGCTCCACTTGCGGTTGTAGCCGCCCACGACGTTGCGCTCGTGATAGGCTCTTTCGGGTTGCAGCGTGGGCGCGCCCAGCGCCGCCGCCAGGTCGCCATTCACCTGCCCATCCGCGCCCCGGCAGATCGCGTCGCTCAGCAGGGTGACGATGATCGCGCCGCTCTCCGGCCCATCGCCGGATGAATATTCTTCCCAATCTTCCACAATCTTTGCATCTTCCACCCGGGCGCGGCCATAACCCGCCAGGTGCGAGCCGCCCAGGATCAGGTCGCCCTCGCAAAGGAGCTCCAGCAGCAAGTCGAGATCGGCGGGGTTGTCCGCCACGATTGCACCGCCCAGCAGTTCGCCGGGCGGCAACGCGTCATAGCGGTAGACTTTGTTCTTCTCTTCGCCTTTGACCAGCGTGATGTGCACGGAGCCGGTCAGCGCGGGAGTGTATAGCATCGGCTCGTTTGCCGACGTGCAGAAGCGCGGCTTAACCGCTTTCGGTTGCTCCGGTTCCGCATCCGGCGCGGCCGCCAAATCGGTGATGTCGGGATCATCTTTATCGGCCTGATCCTTCTCCATGAACCATGACGCCGGTGTGGGCAGCATCCGCCTGCCGTCGCGCCAGGGGTAGGCGTTGAGGAAGCAGACCGCCCCATCGAAGAAGAGTCGGCGCGCCCGCGCATCCCCGGCCAGGTCGGCGGTGGGGTATTTGCGCAGATAGCGCGCGATCAACGCGCCGCGCAGCGCGCTGCCGGGCGCATACAGCAGCCCGATCGAGCTGTTCTCCTCGCCGCTCTGCGCCTGCGAGACCAGCAGCGGTTCGAGCAGCCGCAACCGATAGGTGAGGGCATTCATGGGTTCACCGCCTTCTTGAACTCGGCGAAACAGGTCTGCGTCACATCCGCGCCATCTGCATCGAGCAATGCGGCCTGGAGCCGCCCACGCCCCCGATTGCGCCCTGTGCCCGCCCGGTGCAGCGCCATCACGCACGCCGCCAGCAGGGCCAGGTCATCCGGCTGTGGCGGCTCCGTGAAGCGCAGTTCGGCCTCGAAGGGCGTCTCGCGCAGGATCACGCGCATCGAGCGCAGGCTGTTCTTCTGCGGCGCGCCGCTCACCGGATCCATCGCCGTCTGTCGCCGGATGGCCGTCAGGCTCTCCAGCACGTCCGCCGGTTCGAGCTTGCCTTCATACGCGACCGCGGCGCGCAGATCGGCGGGCAGTTGCGCCGGGCCGACGCGCAGGTTGGCTTCGCCGGTGAGCGCCGCGCCGCTGTCGCCGAACAGACGCAGCCCGGCGGCTTCCCAGCGCGCCTCGTCTTTCGGCAGGGCTTTGCCCAGCGCGAAAAGGATGTCGGCGCACTCCGCGCCCAGCAGCCCCTTCACGGTGCGGCCGCCCAGATAGGGAAAACCGGCGACGTCGTGCTGCACTTCGGCGTCTACCACGCCCGCCAGCCCGTCGCCCCGGCCAAAGGTCGCATCGCTGAGCAGGGTCATCTTGAGCAGATAATGCGTCATCACTCCGCCTCCCCATATAGCTCGATGTAGAAGTCCAGCGCCTCCACGGCGTCGAAGTAGGCGCACCGCTTGTCGTACCAGCCGGTCCTCGCCGCGTCCGTACGCGGCAGCACCTCCGGCAACGTGTCCCCACCCATGAACACCTGCACGGTCTCGGGACCGGCGCGCAGGGCGTCGCGTAGCGCCTTGACCTTGTTGCGTCGCCCCGCCCAGGCCGGGTCATTCTGGAAGGCATGGAGCGCGGCGGTGAAGGCCCGCCAGCTTTGCAAATCATCATCCCTTGCGCGATCCAGCCGCACAGGGCGCAGGGTCAGGTTGCCCGCATCCTCCGTGTATTCGCGCGCGCGAATCTCGCGCAGCTCGGAGATCAGGCCGCCGACCGCGAAGTGCCAGTCCATCACGGGGACGCCCGGCTCTCGCTTGTCCGCCAGTTCCGCGGTATATTTCTTCGCGGACTTCGCCAGCTCCTCCGCCAGGTCATAGGCCCGCGCAAACGGGTAATGCGCGTGTACCACCGCGACGCCCGCCCGCGCCGACGCCGGTTTGCCGTCGGACAGGGTGCGCGCGCTGAACTCCGTGACGTATTTCCGCGCCAGGCTCAGCCCTAGGTGGCCCTCACAGACGAAGGTGATGTCGTCGCCGCCGAAGACGATGGGCCGGAAACGCAATTCGCCGTTCGTCGGCGCAATGAGCCACTTCTTGATCTCGTCATCTTCCAGGTTCTGCGGATCCAACATCATCCCGACCGTCGCGCTGAGGGCCGACCGGGCAACGCGTTTCACCGATTCGGAGAATTGATAGAGCAAGCGGGCATACTCGGCGTTGCTGTCTGCCGTGTCGCAACCCTCGCCCAACGCCTCGATGCGCTTGCCCATACCGTTGCCGTCGGTGTGGATCACGGCCAGGTGGCTCGATTCGCCGCCCTCACTGAAGGCGTCAAAGTTGGAGACAAACTCGTAATTCGCCCGCTGCACGTCGGATAGATGCCGGTGGAGACGCTTTTTGCCTTTCTCTGCCGCCTGCCGCTTCGCCAGCACCTCCGCGGAGACCAGTCTTGGTCCTTCATCCACGGCGACGGCAGGCGCGCCCGTATACACGCAGGCCGCGGTGACGCCCAGCCCCAATAACGGCGCGTTGGGCAGCGGGTTGCGTTTGCGTTCGGCGGCGGCCCGGCGCAGACAGTGTAACGCCTTTTTCAGGCTGCCTTGCGCCGGGTCGAAAGGCTGATGCTGCACGACGAGATTGAGGCCGGGCGCAGCGGTGAGCGCGTACTTCGTGAGCACCCGCGTGAAGCTTTGGGCCTCGACCTCTTCCTTAAAGAGGAGCAGCGTGTTGCCGCCCCCGGCGTAGATCACCTCGGCGGCCAGGTCGCCTGCCAGTTGCGGCGGCGCGATCATCGAGCCGTCGGGCGAGTCATCATCCCGCGTGACGTTGTGGGGCTCGGGCAGCCTCTCGAACACCCAGTCTTGCGTGGCCTGCTGCACCAGCTCCGACGCGCCGATGTTCTGCTTGAGCTCGTTGCTGCCGAAGATGTAGTTTTGCAGGCCCGTCGCCTCGACGAGCAGTAAGGTGAGGTGGGTCATGTTGACTCCTTGTTATTAGCATCACGAAACCACAGCCTAAACTTCTCGGGCAATTTAAGTAGATCGGCGCGGCCGAACACGCGAATCTTGCCCTGCGCGTCCCAGACCTGCGCGACTTCCTGCTGTAACATCCCGGGCTTCTCTACACAACATACCAATCCGATGCGCGCCTCATCGCCGCCGATCTGCCGGGCGCGCACGTATGCCTCGAAGAGATGCTCTTTGGCTTTAGCGCGATCCTCAGTGGCGATGCAGGAGATGACAAACAACTGGTAGCCGCGCAGTGCCATGACATCTATCTCGAAATCGCACTCGTTCCTACGCTTGAGATTCAACGCGATGGCCTGTTCTCCCAGCCCCAGTTGATGCTCCTGGTCAGCCTGAATGAGAGCGACGAGTGTGTACTCCTCCAGCCATTCGCCATTGAAGAACTTTACGCAGCTTCCCAAACGTTTCTTGTCGTCATCCGGGCGGATCAATGCGGCGACTGCTTGCTCATCGGTTGTAGGGTCGCCGCTAATCGTGACCATGCCCGCCAGCGCATCCATGAAAGGACGTAGCCGCGAGTATTTGTTGAGGTCCGGCAGAGGCGAGTGGTCTTTATCCCACGCTTGCAACCAACTGCGCCATTCGGCAAAGCTGTCCTTTTCTTTATGAATCGCGGCGATAACTTGACATAATTCCGGCAGGTGTGGCGTTGATCTAAGACTACTATCCCGCTTCAGGAGCCGGTAATCATGCAACGCCAGCAGATCGAGCAACTTCGGCTGCACGGCGTCACCAACCGGGATGAACTGGGGTGGCCCTCCATCACGGCTGACCGCCATTTTGAGCGAGCGCGCGTCGAGGTAACTAAAGCAGCCTTCGGGATACTTATCCTGAATCGTGTCGTAGACGATGACCGCCATCACCTTGGTGCCGCCGGTGTAGTTGAGGCCGATTTGCGTGCCCGCGGGGAGCAGAGAGAGTTCGAGCAAGTCCTCTGTTATGGCCGCGATCTTGCTGCTGTCGGAGGCATCTATCTCACACTGCTCAGGCTGTATGTCAAGGTCATCATTCAGCCGCCTGGCGAGACGTTTGGCGATGTCAGCGGTGTGGGTGGTGTGCAACAGATAGATGCGACCGCCCGGTTTTGATAGGAGCATCGCGGCCACGTAGTTGGGCAGCGGGTTGCTGCCGACGAGGAGAATCAGCACCTCGGTGCGATAGGCGGCCAGGGGATCTCGATCCGTCATCTCAGCCTGCTTTCCGGGAACTGCTTGCCCCCTGGGTCTGTGTGAGATTATCTCACTTTATGCCTACGGGCGCATCGGTAATTCTACCTATACGCGTACGCGCTCATCTGCGGCCAATTCGCCCAGCTCGAGCAGCAGGGTGCGGCGGTCAACGCGCACATCGTCGCGCAGGCCGAGGTAGCTGCGGAGCTTGGCGTAGATGACGCTCAGTTGGTGCGAGACGGTGCGCGGGCTTTTGCCCAGCCGCGCGGCGAGGGCGCGGTCGGTCGCGCCGGTGCGGAGGGCGAGCAGCGCCACCTCGCGTTCGGCGGGCGTCAACTCCTGATCGAGGAAGCGGCGCAGGGCGGCGCGCCGGTTGCCCTGCACGCGCCGGATCGCCTCGACGGGGTCTTGCGCCAGCGCCACATCGGTCATGATGGGCGGCGCGGGCGACCAGCGCAACAATGGGATCTCGACCAGCGTGATCTGCGCGGGGTCGGGGGCCAGCAGGTCGCGCCCGGCCACCAGCGCAGGGTCGGATTGCAGATACCACAGATGGTCGCCCTGATCGAAGAGGAGCTGAGCGGCGGTCATCGCGCACAGGGTCATGACTTTGCGCCCGCCGGAGAGATTCAGGTGGATGCGCCGGCCGGCCAGCTTGGCGTCGCGCACGACCTGATAAACCGTGGCGAGCGCGGCGCGGAAGTCGTCGGGTTCGAGGAAATCGGCCACGGGGCCGGCGGGGCTCTCGATGGCCCGGAAGCGCGTGCGCCCGGCCCAGCCCAGGCCGCTGACGCGCGCCGCGAAGGTGCGCTTGAGCAGTTCCACGGCCGCGGCGAGCCGGGGCTGCGGCGAGGAGGTATGAATCACACAGACTTCATCAATGACCTCGCCGCGGCGCAGCAACGCCTGGAGCGCCAGGGTCACGACCTGGGGTTCGCTGCCCAGGGTGGCGAGCAGGAGAGTGGGGGCGTGTTGCGCCATACGGCCAATCCGATATGCGAGTGGTGATCCAGAGTGAGGGATCGGGTGATGGGCGAAGTGGTCA
>JBBSBO010000006.1:0-14447 GCA_038251215.1 Caldilineales bacterium | reverse complement strand
TGATAAAAGGCACGGTCATGCCGCTCAGATCCACGGGCGTAATCACCTGCGTCTCGGTCACGGCAGCCGCGGCCTCGGCGCTCGCAGGCAACTGCACGTTGACGTCGATGCCCAGGTTGCGCACCGTCGCCAGGCCCTGGTCCACCACGTCGGGGCTGAGGCCTACCATCGGCCCCACTAGCCCGGCCACCAGCTGCATCGACTGGTCGTTCCAGGAGATGGAGGGGAGCGCCCGGTCGTTAGCGGTGATGGCGATGCCTTCCGGCTGCACCTTCAAGCCCAGTGCGCTGACGTTCGCCGCGCCCAGCTTCTGAATCACGTCCGTGGGCAAGGCGATGCCTGCGGGCAGCGGTACGCCCGCCACGCTCTGCACGCTTCCATCGTCGCCCACCACGACCGTGAGGGAGCCGATTTCGGTCTTCTCGACCGGCTCGCCTGTGAAGGAGACGACAGCGCTGATGTCCGCCCCGGGCAGCAGCGGGATCAGGTTGTTGACCATGTCGAGTGTTGCCGGGTCGGAGATGAACGCGCCCAACTGTGCCTGCAGCGCCGCCAGCGACTCGCTGTCATAGGCGATGCCGGGCAGCGGCTGGTCGTTGAGCATCAAGTTGATGCCATTGGGGTGCGTGGCGATCTTCACGGCCTGCACGTCAAGCGTACCCAGCAGCGCCAGCGTGTTGGCATCCAGCGAAGGCAGCGCGGCGCCGCCCAGCAGCGGCGACAAGGCCGCCGCAGGGATGCCCTCGATGATGGCTTGGCCGTCTTTGTCAAAGACCAGGCTGCCGATATGGATGGGGCCAATCGTGGTCGCGGCCGGCGTTTCCGGCGAGACGACGGTTTCGCCCTTCCAGCGCGGGATATTGAGCGAGGCGACGCCCTGCGGCACGGGCAGATTCAGCGCCGCGCCCAGGCCAATTTTGCGCAGCCATGGCAGCGCGTTGGCAATCAAATTGGCATTGGGGATGCCCGGCATCGTGCGGATCAGTTCCTGCACATTTTCGGTCTTGGTCTGATCCCATTCCACGTACGGCAAAGCCTCACCGTTGGTATAGATGAAGATGCCGTTATACCCAATCCTGATTTCGAGCTTCTGGATGTTGGCTGTCTGCAATTGCTGAATCATGGCAGGCTGTAAGATCTGGCTGTTGACATTGAAGCCAAAAACCTTCGCCGTGCCATTCTCCTGGACATTGACTTTCACAGACGGCAGGTTGAACCACGTTGAACCGCTGGTTCCACCGCCGCGGCCAACCAACACCAGACTGACAATGAGTGCGATAACCAAGATTATTAAAATCTTTGCCCTCGCCTGCATATCCAGTCTCCTTTAATACGTGAGCGTTAAGAGGTAAATGGAAAGATAAGGGTGTGAAGCGAAAAGTTCGACAAGCTGATGAACTCGGAGAATTTAGCGCAATCATACACTAGTTTAGGTGAACACACAAGCGAAATTGCAGCCTACGCGCGCGTGGCCCCCGTAGGGAAATCGTCCGCCGCGCGTAGGCCGGCGAGCGCCGCGCGCATGGCCGCCTGGTCGCTCCAGGGCAGCTCGGTCGTGCCGAAACACATGGAGCGCTCATGACCCTTACCGAAGGCCGCCACCACGTCACCGGGGCGCGCCATGCGCACGGCCCGCTCGATGGCTGCGCTGCGGTCCGGCACGATGCAATAGGCATCCGCGCCCGCGTGTTGACGCACTCCCGCCTCGATGGCGCGGTTGATAGCGTCGAGGTCCTCGGTGCGCGGGTCTTCCGCCGTGATTACGGTGAAATCCGCCAGCCGCCCGCTCACCTGGCCCATCCACTCGCGCTTAGCGCGGTCGCGCAGCCCAGCGCAGCCGAAGACGGCGATCAGCCGGCCCGCTTCGCCCCCGGCGTTTTGCCCCACTAGCGGGCGCAACGTTTGCAGGGCGCGCTCCAGGCTGACGGGCGAGTGGGCGAAGTCGACCACGGCCAAGAAAGGCTGCCCGCCGTCGATGCGCTCCATGCGCCCCGTCACGCCGCGCATCTGCGCGATGCCCTGGCGCACTGTCTCGCCGTCGATGCCCAGTTGCAAGGCCACGCTCGCCGCGCAGAGGATGTTGGACACGTTGAACTCGCCGATCAATGTGGTCTCCACGTCGCTGGCGTCGCCCTGCCACGCCAGCCGGAAGGTGGTGCGCTGCGGACCGTACATGATCTCGCTCGCGGTTACCGCGGCAGGCGCGGGTGCGAGGCCGTAGTCCAGCACATCGATAGAGTGGGCGTGGTCGTGGCGGCTCGCCTCCTCGCGCAGCGCCGCGCGCAGGGCGTCATAGCTGCCGGCGTCGTCGGCGTTGAGTACGGCGGCGTTGCGCACGCCCGCCTTGGCCGCGGCATCGTACAACGCGCGAAAGAGCAGCGCCTTGGCCTGCACGTAGGCCTCGCGGCTGCCGTGATAGTCCAGATGTTCGTGCGTGATGTTCGTCACGGCGGCTACGTCGAAGTCGACGGCGGCTACTCGCTTCTGCGCCAGGCCGTGGCTAGTGCTTTCCACCACCGCGTAGACACAGCCGGCGTCGCGCATCTGTGCCAGATAGCGCTGCACCTCCGGCGCGTCCGGCGTGGTCACGTGCAGCCCCGTGTCCTGCTCCACGCCGGCGATGCGCGCCGCCAGCGTGGTGATCACGCCCACACGGCCCGCCGGCGCGACCTCGTCACGCGTGGCTGCGGACAGGATAGACTCCAGTAGCATGCAGGTGGTGGTCTTGCCGTCCGTGCCAGTGACGCCGATCACGGTGAGATCGCGGCTGGGGAAGCCGTGCAGCGCCGCGCTCGCTTCGGCTAGAGCCTGGCGGCTATCGGGCACGACGAAGTAGGCGAAGTCCGGCGGCAGGACGATGCCCTGCTCCGCCAGCGCGTGCCGGGTCTGCTCACCCAGCGCGGCGGCGGCGGCGGCGGTCGCCACGGCGGGTAGATAGACATGCCCGTCGTGCTGCTCGCCGCGTACGGCTACGAAAAGTGAGCCAGGGGCAACACGGCGGCTGTCCGCCGTTACGTCGCGGATGACAACATCAGGCCGATCGGCGTATTCGCCCATCACGCCGGACAGCGCATGGACCATCTCGGACAGAGGGATCATCGCAATTCCATAGAAGGGCACAGATGGGCGACCAGAGGCGGCTAGATATCGCGCGGCCCGCGAATGACCGAAAGCCCAGCCGCCGCCACCACCACCGCCAGCAAAATGCTCGCCCCCACGAAGACCGGCGGCAGGCTCGTCTGCACCAATTTTCCGACGTTGATGGGTGCGCGCGTGGGTGATGGCGTCCGTGTTGCGGTCGGCGTCTCGCTCGCAGCCGGCACGGGCGTATCCGCCGGCGGCGCAGTCGGCGCAGCCACGCTAGGCGACGGCAGCGGCGGCACGATGGCGATTTGCGCCGCAGTCGGCTCGGCGGGTGCAGACGTGGAGGTCGGCTGCACAGGCGCAGGCGTAGGCAGATCGACTGTCACGGCGCCGGTGGGGATTGCCAGCGGCAGCGCCGTGCTGAGGGGTTCGGTGGCGGTGATGATCTCCGCCACAGGCAACTGCACCTCGATGCTGACCGGCGACGTGTCGGTGATGGCCGCGGCGGCGGGCGGCGGGGTGGGCGTGTCGATCAACGGCAGCGGCGTCTCGGTGGGCGTAGCGGTTTCGGTCGGCGTGGCGGTGGGCGTCGCCGTATCGGTGGGCAGAGGCGTGTCCGTCGCCGTGGGGGTGGCGGTGGGAGTCGCCGTGTCCGTGGCGGTGGCGGTGGGCGTGGCAGTTTCGGTCGGCGTCGGCGTCGGCGTGAAGGTCGGCGTCGGCGTGGCGAGCGCGGCTGCGCGGTCCAGCGGCGGCATCGCCAGGGCGGGATAGAAGGTCAGCCCCTCGTCGTCGCTGCGCATCACCCAGTCGGTAGCCGTGCCTGCGTAGAGGGTGCGCGGGGCCTGCGGAATGTTGCCGATGGCATAGGTGACGCCGCCATAGGGCGCGCCGTTCACCAGCGGCGGCTGCCACTGGTCCTCGCGGCCCGTCCACAGGCCGGTCTCGGTGGCAGCCACGACGTACTGCCCCGTGTCCGCCAGGTCATAGACAATCGTCAGCGGGAAGTTCGGCATCTGCGTAAAGGTGACGCCGTCCTGGCTGCGATAGAGGCCCTGCCCCGTGCCGGCATACAGCCCATCCGGCCGCGACATCAGGCTGAACACGATCAGCGTGTCGGGCAGGCCCGGCACAAACTCCCACGTTGAGCTTTCCGGCGTCATGCGATAGAGGCCGGCGTGCGTGCCGGCATAGAGAATGCCGTCGTGCAAGACGACCTCGCGCACGCGGCGCGCCTCGCCTTCCAGCCCCCCGTCCAGCTTCTGCCAAATGTCGCCGGCGTTGGGGCTGCGGAAGAGGCCGTCATAGCGCGTGGCGGCAAAGAAGACGGTCACGCCATCCTGCACCACGGCATACATCTCGCCCACGGCCGCGTTCTCGCTGAGCAGCGCCTTGAAGCCCGTCAACTCCTGCCAGCTTTGGCCCGCGTCGCGGCTGCGATACATGAAGCCGAAGCCGCCGTCGCCCGCCAAGATCACGTTGGGGTCCTGCGGGTCGGCTGCCAGCCCGGCGACGCTGATATTGGGCGCCATGCCCTGATTCGCGCCGGCCCAGCCGACGCCGCCATTGGTAGAAAGATAGAGGTTTACCGGGTCCGGCGCGTTTAACGTACCTGCCAACACGCGTTCCGGCTGCCCCGGCAGCACCAGCACGCTGATCGCCACGTTGCGCGTGGGGATCGCCGTCTCCTGCGCCGCCACCAGCGCGGGCAACAGCCAGCCCGCCGCGATGGCGCCGGCCAGGAAGGTGAGGAGGAGTCGTTTCAGGAGAGACCAGGGCGGGAACATCCGCATTTGCTTGCTCTAGCTCATTCGAGTGGCATCAGTGTAGCGAGTAATGGCGTGCATTTGCCATAACGCGCACGTTTCGCTTGATTATACGGCGCATAGGCGCGGACGTCGAATCGCCGACGCGTCGATAGCACTGCGCGCCTGCACCGCCACGCGCAAGATGCAACCAAGTCACATGATAGCAAACGCCAAGGGAGGAAGCAGGTTCCCCCCTTGGCGCGATCGCTCACCCGATGCCGTCTCGCCTGTGTGCGACACAGGCCAATCTATAACATCAGGGCAAGCAGTTGTTGCGAGGCCGTATTGGCCCAGTCCAGCAGCCGCGGCGGGTACAGGCCGATCCAGATGGTAGCCACCACGCACAGCAGCAACACGGCTTGCAGCGTCACGGGCACGACCACGCGGCTGGGCGCAATCTCCTCGGTGGGCACAAAGAACATGGTGCGCACGACATTCAGGTAGTAGAAAGCGGCAATCGCGGCGTTGAGCAGCCCGGCGCCCGCCAGCCAGAAGTACTGGTGCTGCACCACCGCGCCGAAGACATAGAACTTGCCCACAAAGCCGCCGGTTAACGGGATGCCCGCCAGGCTGAGCAGGAAGATGAACATGGCCCATGCCAACCCCGGCGCACGCTGCACCAGGTTGCTGTAGGCGTCCAACTCGGTGCTGCCCGTGTAGTCTTCCACCGCCAGCACCACCATGAAGGCGCCAATGTTGGTGAAGAGATAGGCCGCCAGGTAGATCAACAGACCGTTCAACCCGTTCATGCCCAGCACGGTGATGTCGCCTAGCTCACTGGAAACGACGGCGGTCAGCCCCATCAGGATGTAGCCCGCCTGCGCAATCGAGCTGTAGGCCAACATGCGCTTGACGCTGCTTTGGCGCAGCGCTACCACGTTGCCCACGGTCATGGTCAACACGCTCAGCCCGCCTAGGATCGGTACCCAGTTGACTTCATACGCCCCCAGCGCCACGATCAGCACGCGCGCCATCACGGCGAAACCCACGGCCTTGGAGGCGGTGGTGAGGTAGGCCGTGATCGGCGTCGGCGCGCCGTCATAGACGTCGGGCGCCCACTGGTGGAAGGGGACCAGGCTCGCCTTAAAGCCCAGCCCGGCCAACGTCAGCAACGTGGCGAGCGGGATCATGGCGCCCATCTCGGCATTGGCCGCTAGAGCCTGCGCGATCTCGCCCAAGTCAAGCGAACCCGTCGCGCCGTAGAGCAAGCTGATGCCATACAGCATCAGCGACGACGCCACCGAGCCGTAGATGAAGTACTTCAGGCCGGCTTCGGAACTGCGCTTGTTGGTGCGCAAGAAGCCCGCCAGCATGTAGCTGGTGAGGGACAAAAACTCGATCGCCAGGAAGATCAGCAATAAGTTGTTGGCGCTGACGGCAAAGCTCATGGCGATCGTCACAAAGACGAAGAGCGCCCAAAACTCGCCGCGACCAGTGGCGTAGCGGTTCATGTAGCTGCCGCCGCCCAGCGCCACCAGGATCATGCCCGTGTAGATGATCAGCTTCATGAACGTCGAGAAGGGGTCGATCACCGTCACGCGCAGCGCCGTCTGCGTCTCGAGGCCGATCTGCAAGAGCACGCCGAGCAGCGCCACAAACAAGAAGAGTATTGCCACCGCCATAAAACCGCGGCCGGAGTCCGTCTGACCTGGCTGACCTGGCTGGTCCGTCTGACCCTTCGACCCCGCCTGCGCCATGTCCAGTAACAGGATCAGCAGGCCGCCGATCATTAAGATAATTTCCGGCAGAATTTCGCCCAGTGAGCCAAAACCGATGTCGCCCAAAAGTAGCCCCCTAATACCGTCCCGTGATTAACATCCCTGATGCATACGATCCCTAACGCACATCGTTGATGCCATCGCTTGTCTACATGAGGTTTGTTTACATGAGGCTCTGAAGGTACGCGATCAGGCGTTGCGCTGACCCGTTGAAGTAGTTGAGCAAGATCGTCGGGTAGATGCCGATGATGAACATGCCCGCCACCAGCGGCCAAATCACCACCTTCTCAAAGCCGACCATGTCGGTGGGACCGTCCGCCTCGCGGCCGTCCACCGTCGTCCAGTGCGCCACCTTGCCCGGCTCATATTCGCCCAGGAAGAGATTCTGGATGATGCGCCATAGGATGTAGACGGCGGTCATGACGATGCCGATGGTGCCGAACGCCGCCCACAAGGGGACCAGGGCGAAGGCGCCGCGGAAGGTGAAGAACTCCGCCCAGAAGCCGGCGAGTCCGGGCAGGCCCAGGCTGGCGAAGGCGGCGATCAGCATCATGCCATAGAAGTAGGGCGTCACCGTGCCCAAGCCGCCGAAGTGCGAGAGTTCGCGCGTGTGCGCCCGCTCATAGATAATGCCCACCAAGAAGAACAAAGCCCCGGTGATAATGCCGTGGTTGAACATCTGCAGCGTCGCGCCGTTGAGCGCCATGGCCGCGCTGTCGTAGACCGCTTCCAGCGGCACGTTGAACATGTCGGCGGCGCGCTGCGCGCCCTCCACGGTCAGCACCGAGGCCGCCGCGCCGATGCCCAGCATGACATAGCCCATGTGGCTGACCGAGCTGTAGGCGATCAGCCGCTTCAGGTCCGTCTGCGCCACGCACACGAACGCGCCATAGACAATGGCGATGGCGCCCAGCGCCACCAGCCACATGCTCCAGTACTGGCTGGCAAAGGGGAAGGTGGGCAGCACAATACGCAGGAAGCCATACGCGCCCAGCTTCAGCAGCACGCCCGCCAGGATCACGCTGCCGGCTGTGGGCGCCTCGGTATGGGCATCGGGCAGCCATGTGTGGAAGGGGAAGCTGGGCACCTTGAAGGCGAAGCCCAGGAAGAAGCCCCAGAAGGCCAAGCTGGAAAGCAGCAGGCCCCGATCGGCGGGCAGGTCGCGGAAGGGCTGCGCCGCAATCGACGCCACGATGTCGAAGGTGCCCGTGGCGAAGTAGGTGAGCAGGATCGCCAGCAGCATCGCCACCGACCCCACCAGGGTGTAGATAAAGAACTTGATCGACGCATAATTGCGGTTCTTGCCGCCCCAAATGCCGATGAGCAAATACATCGGCACCAGGCTGATTTCCCAGAAGACGTAGAAGAGCACATAGTCCAGCGCCAAGAACACGCCGATCATGCTCAGCTCCAGCAGGTGGAACATGACGAAGTATTCTTTGACGCGCGTGTTGATCACGCCCGCGCTGTAATAGATGCTCAGCGTGGAGAGCAGGGCCGTCAGAAAGACGAGCGGCAGGCTGAGGCCGTCTGCGCCCAGGTGAATGCCGGCGTTGAGCGACTCGATCCATGGGACCTGCACCACGAACGCCATCTCGCCGGCCTTGTAATCATAGACGGCCAGCATGTAGATGGTGAGGCCCAGCGGCAGCAGGCTGGCCCAGATAGAACCCCACTTGATCAGCCGCGTGTTCTCGCCCGGCGTCAAGACGACCAGCACCGCCGTGAGCAAAGGCCAGATCAGGAGAATCGGCAGCGCCCATTGATTCAGCAATTCCATTGATGTTTCCTCCGCAGACCCCTGTTTTGGAATTCAGTTTCCGGCTCGCGCTTGCGTGCGCAGGGCCGAAGCAAAGCGATTTGGCTCGCCGGCTGCCGGCGTATTCTCCGTAAGCAGCCGCAGCCCGCCCGACAAGGCGCCTAGACTAGCGTTAACAGCACCGGCAGCGCGGTCAGCAACAGCCAGATAGCCAACGACACGACCGCCACCAGCAGATACACCTGCACATGGCCGTCTTGCACCTGGCGCAGGGCCTGCCCGGCGCGGGCCGTCACCCAGCCCGCCCCGTTGACCGTCCCGTCCACCACGATGCGGTCGACCGCAGCCAAGAAGGTCGACAGCCACACGCCCACGCGCCCGATGGCATTCACGATCGGGTCAATCACCCACAGGTCGTCCACCCAATAGAGGAACTTGGAGAAGCCGCGGGCAAAAGCCACGATCGTCACGTTGTAGAATTCGTCAATGTAATATTTGTGATAGAGCAGCACCCACACCGGACCGAGGATGCGCCGCAGCGGGTCGATTTGGCCGACCGCATAGCCGCGACCATAGACCAGAAAGCCCGCGGTCAAGCCGCCCAGCGCCACGACCAGCGACACGATCAGCGGTATATAGCTGAATTCCGGGTGCGCCACGTGCAGTTCCAAATACTCAATGTGCGGCTCCAGGAACTCTGCCAAGTAGTTCGGAATCAGCCCGCCGATCAGGGGGAACTCGGTCGAAATGCCGAGCCAGCCCAAGCCAATCGCAAAGGGCGCAATCAGGATCAACGGCCACACCATCGCCCCATTGCTCTCCGGCGCGTGGTCGGCGCCTTCGGTGCGTGGGGAGCCGAGGAAGGTCAAACTGATCTGGCGCGCCGTGTAGAAGGCGGTGATGAACGCCGCGATCGCCAACGTCCAGAAGACCGCCATAGCGCCGGAGCCATGCGCAAAGGCGAAGATCTCATCCTTCGACCAGAAGCCCGCCGTGATCAGCGGGAAGCCGCTCAGCGCCAGGCCGCCGATGATGAAGGTCCAGCCCGTCGCCGGCATACGGCTGAGCAGGCCGCCCATGTTGCGCATATCCTGCGGGTCGGCGGGGTCGAGCACTCCGTCAGGCCGCTCAATGATTACCGCGCCATGGCCGTGTGCGTCGGCGGGAACTTCGCCGGGCGCATCAACGTGGGCAACCTCATGCACCTCGCCGTAGGCATCGCCCTGCGCGTCGCCGTGCCCGTGCGCCAGGTGAAAGCCATGCTCCACGCCATGGATCACGCTGCCCGAGCCGAGGAACAAGAGCGCCTTGAAGAAGGCGTGGGTAATCAAATGGAAGAGCGCCGCCGGAAAGGCGCCGATGCCGATCGCCGCCACCATGTAGCCCAGTTGGCTGATGGTGGAGTAGGCCAGCACGCGCTTGATGTCCCACTGCGCGATGGCGATCGTCGCCGCGAAGATGGCGGTAAAGGCCCCGATAAAGGCCACGAAGTGCATCAACCCCGGCGCGGCCTCGCCGCCAACAGCATAGAGTGGGAACATGCGCACCAGCAGGAAAACGCCGGCTGAGACCATCGTCGCCGCGTGAATCAGCGCGCTGACCGGCGTCGGGCCTTCCATGGCGTCGGGCAGCCATACATGCAGCGGGAACTGCGCGCTTTTGCCCACCGTGCCGAAGAAGATCAAGAAGCCGATCAGGGCGATCCAGGGCACGGTCACGTTGAAGACCGGCACCGTCACCATCTTCTCCGCCAGCTGGTGCAGGTTCTCGCTGGATAGGATCACGTTAAATTGCAGGCTGCTCGGCTCACTGTTTACATACAGCAACATCATGCCCATGAACATAATGGCGTCGCCGATACGCGTGGTGACGAAAGCCTTGATCGCCGCGTCCTTGGCCGTCGGCTTCTCGTACCAAAAGCCGATCAGCAGATAGCTGCACAGCCCCATGATTTCCCAGAAGACGAAGAACGTCACCAACGAATTGGAGACGATCAGCCCCAACATACCCGTGGCAAAGAGGCTGATATACGCCATGAAGCGGCTGTAGCGCGGGTCCTTGCCCTGCGCCGCCGACAGCGGATAGAGCGCCGCGTTGAGGTGCGGTGGGAAGGACATATAGCCGGAGGCGTAGATGAAGATCATCAGCAGCAAGAAAGTCGCCATGAACAACATCAGCGCGTTGGCTGGGTCCACCTGATAGCCGACCATGATCTCCGAGGCGCCGGCGGGGATGGTAAACAGTTCGCCGTAGTGGGGATGCAGCCCGAAATGGTCCCCCAGAAAAGCGGCGAAGGCAATCGGCCAGCCCAATGCCAGGCTCAGCCCCGCCCCGCCGATGGCCGTCAGCGCGCTGACCGTCTTGTTGCGATTCAAGAACAGGATGATCGCCACAAATGCCAGGAAGGGTGGAATGGGCACAAGCCAAGCTAGGTTCAGAAATCCTTCCATGCGAATGTCCTCACGCTACACTGCCACAAGAATGATTGCACTTCGTTATCATATCCGCTGTCATGCAGTTCGCAGATGACTGCGCGGCTACGGGCGGTGACGACGCAGTCGATTCAGCCCGACCCCGACCAAATAACCCGCCGCGGCCCCGGCCAGGGCAAGGACCAGAAACCACAGGTCGTTGGCGGCTCGCAGCCACGTGCCCACGCCGATCATCAGCGCGCCGCCGGCAAACGTGCAGACGATCAACAACTGACCCTCTGCCTTGCGCGCCTTGGACTCGGCCAACAACTGCGCGGCGTCGCGAAAATCCGGCGCATACACGACGATCTCGCTCAAGGCATGAATCGCGCCGGTATAGTTGCCCTGCTCCATCTTCTCCAGCGCCAGGCCATAGAGAAACTCGCACTGCTCGTCCAACGTACCGCTGAGCATCTGTTTGGGCATGGCCGCCGCTGTTATCCCTTAATCCTGGCTTACCCGCTATCCCTGCAACAGGTCCAACTCGTCCAGATTAACCGTGCGCCGGCTGCGATAGACCGAAATCACCAACGCCAGGCCCACCGCCACTTCCGCCGCGGCGATCGCGATCACAAAGAGGGCGAAGATCTGGCCCTCCATGCGCTCCACATGTTCGCCGTAGCGCCAAAACGCCACCAGGTTGATGTTGACGGCATTGAGCATCAGCTCAATGCCCATCAGCGCGGCGATGGCGTTGCGCCGCGCCAGCGAGGCATACAGCCCGGTGCAAAAGACAAAAGCCGCCAGCACCAAATACCAGTTGAGAGGAACCATCCTATCCGTCCTTCACTCCGTGTCGCCGAACGTAGGCGCTAATTATCTCGCGCCAGCAAAATCGCCCCAGCCAGCGCCACCAGCAGCATCAGCGCCATCAACTCAAAGGGGACCAGGTACGTCGTCACAAACAGCTCACCGATGTCCGCGATCATCTGCTCGCTGTCGCCCAACTGCGCGCCGACCTGCGGCCAATTGATGTGGATCAGCAGCCCCATCAGCACCAGGAAGAGTAGCACGCTGATGATGGCGACCGGCAACATCTGCCGGTTGGTGGAAGACGTGCGCCCGAACATCATGCCGCGCGTCAACATGATGGCGAAGGTGATCAGCGTCGCAATCGCGCCCACGTAGATCAGCACCTGCGCTACAGCCAGGAATTCGGCCTCCAGCAGCACATACACGCCGGCTACGCCGAAGAAGGTCAGCACCAAGCCCAGCGCGTTGTGGAATAAATTGGGCGCCAGCGCCGTAATCAAGGCGCCGGTTACGGTGGCCCCCGCAATCATCACGAAGATGACCTGCTGAACAGTCGGCAGTGGAAGTGCATCTAGACCCGGCATAAGCAAACCTCTCGCCCTGATGAACTACAAGTGACGCATGGTTACCCTTGCAGGAAGCGAGACGCTTCTTGCAAGGCGGTATGTAAGCCCTAGTCGCCCGACGGCTGCACCGGGCGCATCGTGCCGATCAGCGACTTCGGCTCAAAGGCGCGCTTGGTGCGAATCTCCTCGCGTACCAGGTGGCGCTGCAACAACAGGACGATGATCGCCAACGCGCCCAGGTTGCCCGCCAGGATCAGCCCATACTGCACCCATATCGACACGGGCAACTTCATGGCGACCATCTGCCACAGGATCAGCCCCAACACGGCGGGCGTCAACACCTTCCAGGCAAAGCCCATCATCTGGTCGATGCGCACACGCGGGAAAGTGCCCTTGATCCACTGGATCACCACGTAGACAAACATGGCCTTGCCCAGGAAGTAGACCACGCCCAGCAGCGGCAGTTGGTCTACAAACGGCCCCTGATAGCCGCCCAAGAATAGCATGACGGCGATCGCACCCAGGAAGAACGAGTTCAAGAACTGCGCCAAGAAGAACATGGCAAACTTCATGCCCGAGTACTCGATATGAAAGCCCGCGATCAGCTCGGACTCGGCCTCGAGCAGGTCAAAGGGCGTCTGTTCGCCCTCCGCCAGCGCGCTGATGAAGTAGATCAGGAAGGCGGCGGGCATCATAAAGACCAGCCAGCCCAGCCCGATGTTGAAGCCGGCGATCTCCAGCGACTGGAACGCCGAAAGCGTGCCCAGCCGCATACTGCCCACCAATAGCACCGGCAGCAACATCGCCAGCACCATCGGAATTTCGTAGCTGAGCAGCTGCGCGATCACGCGGAAGCCCGCCAGCAGCGCATATTTGTTGTTGCTGCTCCAGCCCGCCATCAGCGCCGCCAGAATGCCGAGCGACCCCAGCGCCACCAAATAGAGCACGCCCACGCTTAGGTCCGCGCCAATGATGCCCGGCGCAAAGGACATCACCGCCAGCGACATAATCACGCCGAAGACCGACAGCACCGGCGCCAGGTTATAGGCGACCGCGTCGGCATTGGCCGGGTTGATGTCTTCTTTCGTCAGCAGCTTGGCCGCGTCGGCGACCGTCTGGAAGAGGCCATATGGCCCCAGGCGGTTCGGCCCGATGCGGTCCTGAATGCGGCTGATGACCTTGCGCGTGATCCAGATCAGGCCCAGCGCCAACGTCGGCGCGAAGATCGCCAGCACCGTGGCGCCGAGTATAAAGGCAATCGCCACAGCCGCCGCGTGCGGCAAACCCAGCCCCGTGAAGAAATCGGTGAGTGTCGTGCCCCAATACTGCATCACAGCCTCCGCCGTAGACTTACCTGTAGACTTACCCGCGAGCGCCGGCGCACGTCACCTCGCCATTAGTCTGCGCCCGGCCCCATCCTCTGCTCGCTCGACTAGTCCCACTCCAGCGCGCCCTTGCGCCATTCCAAGAGCAGGCCCAAGAGCAGCACCACGACGAAGGTCATGGTCGCCAACACGCCGAAGAGCGAAAGCCGCTGATAGGCCAGCGCAATCGGGAAGAGGAAGATCACCTCAACGTCGAAGATCAGGAAGATCAGCCCGATCAAATAATACTGGGCGCGGAACTGCACCCAGGTGTCGCCCACGGTCTCGACGCCGCTCTCATACGTCGCATTTTTGATCGGGTTGGGCCGGCGCGGGCCGAGGAAGTGGCCCATGAGGACCGCGGCGACAGGCACCAGGAGCGCCACGCCGCTCAGTATCAATACGAAGGCATAATTCTGCAGCATCGATGTCCCCTGGCGTTGTTGCTTTGGTTTAACCCTGACGGCGCACCACACTTCAGGAGCCGCAGTGCAGCCGAAGGCAAGCGATCCAGCCGGCAGCCGTATACCCACAGATCCTAATTCCAGGCCCTATGACCGCCGCATTTGTGTGTGCCGGTACAAACGTCGGCTATGGTAGCATAGCCTACTGCGAACCAGAAATCGCGCGCGTTCTCAGGGCAATTTACCGCTCTTTGCTCTTTTGCTGCGCTGCGATCAGATTGTAGCACATCGCCCAAACGCACGGCAAGACGTCTTCACGTTACGGGTGCAAGTTACTGCCGGGGCAAAGAAGCGCACCGCAGAGGACGCAGAGAGCGCAGAGAACAACCGACACGTCTAAGGGCCGCGCCGCTCGACCCGTATGGATCACTTCCGCCTGCTCCGTGGCGCAGCGCTATTTCTTCCGTGCCTTTCCTCTGCGTCCTCTGCGCTCTCTGCGGTTTGAGCTGTTGTGCCCTCACTA
>JBBSBO010000005.1:0-14615 GCA_038251215.1 Caldilineales bacterium | reverse complement strand
CGGCCAAAGCGACACCGTCCAGGGCATCTCGCTCAGCGTTGTGGCCCCGCCCGCCGAGACGCCCACGCCGGAAGCCGAAGCCGCCCCCGCCGCCGAGGACGCCCAGCCCAACGAACCGGCCTGCACCGTGCAGCCGCCCGACGGCTGGGTGGAGTACGAAGTCCAGGTTGGCGACAACCTGACCTTCCTCGCCAAGCGCGGCGACAGCAGCGTCGAGGCCATCATGGCGGCCAACTGCCTTGACTCCGAGACAATTCTGATCGGCGCCAAGCTCTATGTGCCGGCGCAAGCGGTTGACCCCGCCCAGTCCGTCGGCGGCTGCGACGCCGAAAGGCCCGCCGGCTGGGTCGCCTATGAAGTCCAGGTCGGCGACAACCTCTCCGTCCTGGCAGCCGAGCACGACATCACCATCGACGAACTGACGGCAGCCAACTGCCTCACATCCGACACCATCGTCATCGGCTCCACGCTCTACCTGCCCGGCGAATAGCCTGCGCCCGGCTCACTCGCCCGCACCAAACACGCCCAAGCCACGGGGCGCCGGACCACACCGGCGCTCCGTTCGTTTATAGTTCATATTCTCTGCGACCCCTGCGGTTCCATGCTCTTTTCTATACTCTGTGAGCCTCTGTGCCCTCTGTGGTAAATCTGTTTCTGCTGTTCTTGCTTTTTGCTGTTCTTCGCGCCCTTCGCGTCCTTTGCGGTTTTATGTTCTTCTCGCTCTCCCATCGAAAGCCGGGTGCATTTGACCGTAACGCTATCTCCAAGTACAATAGCAAGTCGCGTGCGCCTAGCGCGCGCTGGATTTAACGCGAAGCAGATGTAACGTTCTGACAGGACGACGGGCCAGTGTTTGAAAGTCTTTCCGACAAACTACAAAACGTATTTGACAAACTGGCGCGCCAGGGCAAGCTGAGCGAAGCCGATGTCGACGTCGCCCTGCGCGAGGTGCGCCTGGCGCTGCTCGAAGCCGACGTCAACTACAAGGTCGTCAAAGACTTCGTGGCGCGCGTGCGCGAGCGCGCCGTCGGCCGCGAGGTCATGGAAAGCCTCACGCCCGCCCAACAAGTCGTCAAGATCGTCAACGACGAACTGATCGAGCTTCTAGGCAAGCCCGCTCCGCTCAACCTTTCCGGGCAGACGCCGCATGTCCTCATGCTCGTCGGCCTGCAAGGCGCGGGCAAGACCACCATGGCGGCCAAGCTCGCCTTGCGCCTGCGCAAAGCCGGTCAGCGCCCCCTGCTCGTCGCGGCCGATATCTACCGGCCCGCCGCTATCCAGCAGCTCGAGATCTTGGGCAAGCAGATCGATGTGCCCGTTCACAGCGAAGGCACAAGCGTACCCGCAGCCACCATCGCCAAGAATGCGCTGCGCCTGGCCCGCGAAAAAGCCTACACCACGGTCATCCTCGACACCGCCGGACGCTTGCAGATCGACGATCACATGATGCAGGAGTTGGAGCAGGTGCGCATGATCGCCCGCCCCGCCGAAGTGCTGCTCGTCGTCGACGCCATGACCGGCCAAGAAGCCGTACACGTGGCCGAAGGCTTCAACCGGCGCGTAGCCCTCACCGGCCTGATCATGACCAAAGTCGACGGCGATGCCCGCGGCGGCGCGGCCCTCAGCGTGCGTCAAGTCACCGGCGTGCCCATCAAGTTCCTCGGCGTCGGCGAAAAACTGGCTGACCTCGAACCCTTCCAGCCCGAACGGCTGGCGGGCCGCATCCTCGGCATGGGCGACGTCCTCACCCTGATCGAGCGCGCCCAGAGCAACATCACGCAAGAAGACGCCGAAGCCATGGAGCGCAAGCTCCAGGACGGCAACTTCGACTTCGAGGACTTTCGCGACCAGTTGCGCCAGATCAAGAAGCTAGGTCCGCTCACCGACATCCTCGGCATGATCCCCGGCCTCAACCGCATGACCAAAGACCTGGACATGAACGAGGCAGAGGACAGCCTCAAGCTGACCGAAGCCATCATCAACAGCATGACGGCCAAGGAGCGACGGTCGCCCGCCATTCTCAACGCCAGTCGCCGCCGCCGCATCGCCGCCGGCAGCGGCACGACCGTGCAAGACGTCAACCAGTTGATGAAGCAGTTCCGCGACATGCAGAAGATGATGAAGGAAATGGGCATCACCGGCGGGCGCAAAGGCAAACGCCGCGGCCGCGGCATGATGCCACGCGGGCTGACGGATATGTTCGGCGGCATGAACTGAGTTGCCGACTAGTCTGTCTAGCGCTTAACTTGATGAGTAGCGTACCGGCAAGTTTTCTGAGAGTTTTACCGAGTTCACGAGTCGTTCACTGAGTCTTACTGATTCTATAAGGAGCAAAACCACTGTGGTCCGAATTCGTCTACGCCGTATGGGCGCCAAAAAGAAACCATTCTACCGCATCGTAGTCGCCGACCAACTCTCGCCGCGCGACGGCCGTTTCATCGAGTTCATCGGCACCTACGACCCGCGCACCGACCCGCCGACCATTAACCTGAACGCCGAGCGCGCCACGCATTGGCTGAGCACCGGCGCCCAGCCCAGCGACTCCGTTGCGCAACTGATGCGCAGTCAGGGCTTCCTGGACGAAAACGGCAAGATTGCCGCGCAACCGCAGCCGGCCGCAGGCGAAGCGCAGCCCGCCTAGATGGGGGGACACCGATGGAAGAGCTAGTGACATTTCTCGCAGAATCTCTGGTCGAAGAACCGGAGCGCGTGAAGGCCTACCGCAAAGAGACGCGCCGCATGACCATCATCAAGCTGCGCGTCGCGCCGGCAGACACCGGCCGCGTGATCGGCAAGGGCGGGCGCGTCGCCAATGCCATCCGCACCTTGCTCAACGTTGCCGCGCGGCACGAAGAAAAGCCCGTCATCCTTGAGATCGACTGACACTCTGCTTTCCAGCCGGCTCCAGCCCGGTCGGAAAGCAGAGGCAAGGCTTGGCATCGACCACGACAGCGGAAGAGATTCTTCCGCTGTTTTCATGCACCCATCCGGGAATCGTGACAAACCCTATGCCGAATCCTAGCCAGCCCGCTCCCCAGCCACAGAAGCCGCCTTCGCCCGGCAGAACCTACATGCTGCGCAATCGCTCCGTGTTTGTACCCCAGGGGATGCTGGCGGTCGGCCTGATCGTCGGCGCCCACGGCCTGCGCGGCGAGGTGCGCGTCGAGCTGCACACCGACTTCCCCGAGCGCTTCACGCCCGGCCATGTGCTGCTGCTCGGCCCAGAATTGCGCCCCATCGAAATTCTGACGTCGCGCCCCCACAAGAATGAGATGCTGATCCTCTTCGAGGGCGTCGACGGGCGCACCCCGGCGGAAGAACTGCGCGGCAACTGGCTCTTTATCCCGGAAGACAATGCCGCCGAGCTGGAAGAAGGCTCCTACTGGATCCACGACATCATCGGCATGGACGCACAGGACACGGACGGACGGCGTCTAGGCCGCGTGGTCGAAGTGCTTGCCACCGGCGCCAACGACGTCTACGTACTCAAGCCGGCGGACGGGGTGAACCAGGGCCGCGACCTGCTCCTGCCCGCCATCCCGGAAGTCATCCGGTCGGTCGATGTAGCGGCGCGCCTCATCACCGTGGCCCTCATGCCCGGCATGATTGACGAATAGGGTCCCACGCCGCGCCCTAGCTGCGACTTTGGCGAGCGGCGCCGGCGCATGGCCTCTGCGCTTTCCCCTGCGCTTGTCCCGTATGCTTGACAGATGCGCCAGGCCTACAGTATCCTCGCAGAGTAACTCCGTCGCACGCGGGCCATTGCATGGCTCTCAGGCGGCAATCCGCCGCCGAACAGCGCACAGGCCCCGGACGACCCGTGACAGCCAACGCGTCGCCAACATGTCAAATACGCGTAGCCAACGTGTACTCATGGACAACTAGCGTGGACGAGAAAGCCTACTGGATCGGCTTCAATCAAGTGTCCGGCATCGGTGCCGCGCGCATGTCCGCCCTGCTCGAACGCTGCGGCTCCGCCGAGGCGGCCTGGCACGCGCCTCTGCACACGCTGCAACAAGCCGGGCTGGACAGGCGTAGCCTGGAGAACCTGCTTAAGGCGCGCCGCGACATCGACCTCGAGCAGGAATGGCAGCGCGTACAGCAGTCCGGCGTCAAGGTAATCACGCGCGTGGACGCCAACTATCCGGCCAACCTGCAAGCCCTAGAGAACGCCCCGCCCTTGCTCTATGTGCGCGGCGACCTGGACGACGCCGACTTGTGGGCCATCGCCATCGTGGGCACGCGGCGCGCCAGCGTCTACGGCCGCGAGGTGGCCCGCACCGTTACGCAGGACCTCGCCGCGGCGGGCGTCACCATCGTCAGCGGCCTTGCCCTCGGCATCGACACCATCGCCCACAAGGTCGCCGTGGATGCAGGCGCCCGCACCATCGCCGTGCTGGGCAGCGGCGTCGATCAGATCTACCCGGCGGAGAACCGCGGGCTTGCCGCACGCATCGCCGCCAACGGCGCCATCATCAGCGAATACCCGCTGGGCACGCGGCCCGAAGCGGGCAACTTTCCGCCGCGCAACCGCGTGATCAGTGGCCTCAGCAAAGGCGTCGTCATCGTCGAAGCGCCGCATCGCAGCGGCGCCCTGATCACCGCCAAGTTCGCCGCCGACCAGGGGCGCGATGTCTTCGCCGTCCCCGGCAACATCCTGAACCCGGGCAGCGCCGGCTGCAACGAGTTGATCCAGCAAGGCGCCACGCCGCTGCTCTCCGCGCAAAATGTGTTGGACCAACTCAACTTCCAGCACCTGATCAGCCGCCAACACACGCAACGCCTGGCGCCCGCCGACCCGCTGGAAACGAAGATCCTGGAGCAGTTGAGCCAGGAGCCGCGTCACGTCGACGAAATCGTGCGCCAGGCAGCCATGCCCCCGCCCCAGGTCGCCGGTCTTCTCACCCTGCTCGAACTCAAAGGCCTTGTGCGCCAGGTCGGCGCCATGTCCTATGTGCGCAACTGACCGGCTGCGCTATTGATAATCTGCGCAACTGACCGGCTGCGCATTTATCAACGTTCGTAACTGACTGCCTGCGCAACTGACTGCCTGCACAATTGATCGGAGCAAGTCTCGTTTGAGTGCATCCAGCGCCACCCCAGCCCTCTATGCCGTGATCCTGGCCGGCGGCGTCGGCACGCGCCTGTGGCCTCTCAGCCGCCAGGCTCACCCCAAACAGTTCACCGATATCACCGGCGACGGACGCACCATGTTGCAGGAAACGGTGGACAGGCTCGCTGGCCTCGTCGACCCCGCGCGCCTGTATGTCGTCACCGGCGCCGACTACGCCGCCCTCGTCGCCGAGCAGCTGCCGCAGATGCCTCCCGCCCAGATCATCGCCGAGCCGAACGGCCGCAACACCGCGCCCGCCGTCGGCCTAGCCGCCGCCTACTTGCACCGCCGCGACCCGGACGCCGTCGTCGCCCTCCTGCACTCCGACCACGCCATACCGGACGTCGACGCCTTCCAAGCCGCGCTGAGCCGCGCCGCCACAATTGCACAGGCCGGCTACCTCGTCACCCTGGGCATCGAGCCGGACTCGCCGCATACGGGCTACGGCTACATCCGCCGCGACCAGCCTATCCGGCTTGACGCGCCCGCCGACGACGCGCAGGAGCTGCCCGTCTACACCGTCGCCCAATTTCTAGAAAAGCCTAGCCTCGAAGTCGCCCAGGCCTTTCTCGCCGAGGGGGGCTACTATTGGAACGGCGGCATCTTCGTCTGCCGTATCGCGCGCCTGCTGGCGGAGTATCAAACGCAGCTGCCCGATCTCTACGCAGGCCTGCAAGAGATCGAACGCCATCTCCACGCGCCGAGCAGCCCCGACTCGACCAGCGGCAACCAAGGCGACGACGTCATCCGGCGAATCTGGCCTTCCTTTCCCGTCATCAGCATCGACCACGGCATCATGGAGCACGCCCAACGCGTGGCCGTCGTACCGCTCAACGCCGGCTGGAACGACGTCGGCAGCTGGGATGCCCTGCCTGCCGTGATCGCGCGCGATATCGCCCGCAACTATGTCGTGCGCGGCGACGTCTTGACCATTGACAGCAGTGAGAATATCATTTGCAGTGACAAGCAGGTAGTCGCTATGATTGGCGTCGAGGACCTCGTCGTCATCGATACCGGCGACAGCCTGCTAATCGGGCGTCGAGGCCAAATGCAGCGCGTCAAAGAGATCGTCGAAATGCTGCGCGCCTCGGGCCGCACCGATCTGCTCTAGCTCGAACCGGCGAGAAAGACCGGCAAGCTTGCCGCCGTCACTTGCCGCTATCACTTGCCGCAACCTCATTCCACACACAGAGGAGTCATGGATGCCAAACGTATACCCCTCAGAGCGCAGTAACGCCACGAAGCAGGTGTCGTCCGCGTCCCGCTTCGTGCGCAACCTCAGCGGGTCGTCGCTCGCGCTTGGCGCCATCGTCGGGCTTATCGCCGGCCTGATCATCGCCTGGGCGGTCTGGCCCGTGCAGTGGACCAACGCCTGGCCTGGAGACCTTAGCCAAGAGGCCAAAGCGCAATATTTAGCCTCCGTCGCCCAGGTCTACACCTATTTCAACAACGAACAGGCGGCGGAAGTCGCCCGCGGCCGTCTCCTCGACCTCAACGAGAACCTGGGCGAGGAAATCGCCGCGGCGCAGGCCTATTTCCAAGACAACCCCCAACGCGACGGCCCGGTCTACATCACCATGCTCGGCCAACTGGCGGAAGGACTGGGCGTCACCTCGCCTAACATCATCACCGCGCCCACCGAAGCCGCCCCTGCCGCGGCCACAGAAGACGCCGCCCCTAGCGGCGGCGCTCCGTCCTGGCTGATCTGGATCGGGGCGTTCCTGGCTATCGTGCTTCTGGTGGGCGGGGGCATCTTCGTCATCAGCAAACTGGCGCTGCGCCGCAAGCACGTCGTCGATTCCCAGGTCGATTCCCAGTTCGACAATGTCGATGACGACTTCGAAGATCAGTTCGGCGCCGACCGCTACGGGCCGGAAGCCGGGCCGCCCGGGCGGCCGCGTAGCGCCCCCGCCTACGGCCCCTCCGCCGCGGGCCACGCCGGCTTCAACGTGCATGCCGCGGACGACTACGAGTTCGAGTCGGAGCCGGACGACGCCTCGCTCTATTCGCGCGGGGCATCCATCCAGGACCTGGACGACGAGGGCGACTTTGACCAGGGCGATGGCGAAGACGATCTGGATGATGACGTGACGCAAGAGTCCGACGAGGAATACTTCAGCGGAGGTCAGGCCGATCGCATGTCCGGTGCAAGCGCTGCCGCCCAGGCCGCGCCCGCGTCCGGCACGGGCAGCCGCCAGGCAGGCGCCCGCGTGCTGGACACCTTCATCGCCCACTATCAGGCGGGCGTGATCGACTTCGACCAGTCATTCAAGATCGTTGACCCGGAAAGCAACCGCTTCGTGGGCGAATGCGGCATGGGCGTCGACTATAAAAACGGCATCCTGCAGGATGACCCGGAGAACGTGATCGCGCTCGACATCTGGCTGTATGATCAAAAAATGGAGAAGAGCGTCGGCAACCGCACGCGCGTCTTGCTCAGCGAGTATGCCCTCGACCGCAATCTGGAGCCGTCGCTGATGCGCGAGCGCCCCAACGACCCGCCCCCGATTGTGGCGCAGCCCGGCATCAGCTTCCAGATCAAAGGGCCGAGCCTAACGCTCGACTGCGAAGTGATTGAAGCGGAATACGTCAAGAACTCGCGCGACGCCGGCATTTTCCAAAACGTCAAGGTAGAGCTGACCGTCCGCTCGCGCGGCTAGTCCGCCAAAGGCCCTCTAGACGCGTTCTTCGGGATCGAAGAAGCGCTTGTACTCCTGCTGTGCATAGCGGTCGGTCATGCCCGCAAGATAGTCACACACCACCCGGTATAGCCCTTCCGGGTGGTTCTCTGCCGTGCGCAGCGTGTCCGGCGGCAGTTGCAGCGGCTGGCTCACATAGGCGTCAAACAGGTTCGTGAGCAAGCGCTCGGCCTTGGTCGCCATGCGCACCACGCGATAATGGCGGTAGAAGCTCTTGAACAAATAGCTTTTCAGCTCCAGGTTTTCCTCGGTGATCGCGGCGGGATAGCCCGCCACGTTGTGCGGCAGACGGCGCAGGTCCGCCAATGTTTCTACGCCCGCCGCCTGGATCGCCGCTTCCGTCCCCTCAATCGCGGCCAACACCTCGATCCCCACCAAGCGGCGAATAAAGCGATGGCGCATCATCGCCTGCCCCACATCGGCGTCGGCGCTTTCGCCCATGCTCGCCAGCGTGCGCTGGGCAATCCCTAGCTGCACCACATCCTGCGGGTCGAGGATGCCGCTGCGCAGGCCGTCATCCAGGTCGCTGGTGCTGTAGGCGGTTTCGTCCGCCAGGTTGCTCAGCTGGCATTCCAGCGTCCCGCGTTCGTCCGGGCCGTAGTCGCTGGCGTCCGAGACATCATAGTCGGTGTCATGTTTCACCACGCCTTCCAGCACCTCATAGGTCAGGTTCAAGCCGGGATGGTCGGGGTAGCGGCTTTCCAGCTCCGTCAGGATGCGATACGTCTGGCGCTGGTGATCATAGCCGCCGTGATGCGCCATCAGCCCGTTCAAGGTTTCTTCGCCCACGTGCCCAAACGGGGGATGCCCCAAGTCGTGCGCCAGGCAAATCGCCTCCGTCAGATCCTCGTTGCCGCCCAGGCTGCGCGTCAGCGTGCGCCCGATCTGCGAAACCTCCACGCTGTGCGTCAGCCGGTTGCGGTAGTGGTCGCCCTCGGAATAGACAAATACCTGCGTCTTATATTCCAGGCGACGGAACGCGGTGGTGTGAATGATGCGGTCCCGGTCGCGCTGATACGCCGTGCGATAGGGGTGTTCCGCTTCCGGGTATGCGCGCCCGCGGCTGTCTTGGCTGCGCATGGCATAGCCCGCCAGCGTGAGATCTTCGCGTCGTTCCAGGTCTTCGCGTGTCAACATACTGAGTCCCTCCGCTCCTTGCTCACAAACAGCGCCTTTGCTGCCCAGGGTTAACCGGCCGCGCCCGTGCTGCGTGCGCCATAGCGCTCGCCGCCATCCACCACTAACACCTCGCCCGTCACATAGTCGGCCTCGATCAAATACTTCACGGCCAACGTCACATCGTCCGGGTCGCCCCAGCGCTTGAGCAACGTGCGCTTCGCCGACGCGGCCACATGCTGCGCGTCGAAGTCGGGCGGCGGCAGCACCAAGCCCGGCGCCACGGCGTTGGCGCGCACCGTGGGCGCCAGGTCGAGGGCAAGCTGCCGCGTCAAAGCCAAGAGCGCAGCCTTGCTCACCGAGTGCGCCATGAATTTGGGCCACGGCTCCCAGGCCGACAGGTCCACGATGTTGACGATAGCCCCGCCGCCCCGCGCCAACATGTCCGGGGCCAGGCTGTTGCACACATAGAAGGGGCCGTCGATCGTCACGCCCGTCACCTTCCGCCACACAGATATATCGTCCGTGGGAAAGTCCATCTTGTCAAAGAGGTCGGCGCTGTTGACAATGATGTCGACCCCGCCAAACTCGCGACGGATCGCGGCGCTCATCGCCTGCACGTCCTCCCAGCGGCTCACATCGCACTGGACCGTTAGCGCGCGTACGCCCAGCGCCTCGACCTCCGCCGCCGTCACCTGCGCCGCGTCTTGCGACGAGTGGTAGTTGATCACGACATCGGCGCCGGCGCGCGCCAGCATCAGCGTGATGGCCTTGCCCACGCGATGCGCCCCGCCCGTCACCAACGCCGTCCTACCCGCGATTTGCATCCTCGTCGCCTCCTGCGATTTCAAGCAACCACAATAACGAACAGCAGTAATAAGCAACAGCGACGTAGCTTGGCTACGTCGCTGAACAAATTCCATTATTTGACGCCGCGCCCAGGCTACTTACGCCCTGTGTCCAACGTGCGGGCAATGATCTCGTCCTGAAGCGAACGGCCCTGATTGCGCTTGCCGCGTTTGCCCTGCTTCTTCTCGACCTTCACTTCGCCGCCATCGGCCTCCACTGCCTTTTTGAAGGCCAGTTGCATGGGCGACAGCACTTCCACGTCCTCAAACTGATCTTGCGGCTCTTCTTCGACCTCTGCCGCGCCGGGAGCTGCCTGCTCATAGGCCGCAGACGCCGCCGCAGCCGGCTCTTCGCGCAGCCCTTTCAGGCTCAAGTCCACGCGCCCGCGCCGCCGGCTCAGCTCGATGATGCGCACTTCGATCTTCTCGCCCACCTGCACCACGTCTTCAGGCTTGGCGACAAAACCCTCGCCCATCTCGCGCACATGCAGCAGCGCATCGCGGCCGATGCCGATGTCGATGAACGCGCCGTAGGGCAGGATGCGGCTGACCGTCCCCTCCACTACGTCGCCCTTTTCCACGTCGCGGATCGTCTTGGTTTCCGGGTCGATCAGCGTGAGGCTAATGCGGTTGCGTTGGCGGTCCAGCTTCTTGATCCAGGGCAGGATCTCCTGGCCCTCGCTGAGTACATCCGCCACCTTCGCCACGCGCCGCGTGGACAGCTCGGAGATATGGATCAGGCCGTCGCGCCCGACGCCGATGTCGATAAAAGCGCCGAAGTCGGTGATGCGCTTGACCACGCCATCGATCTGCTGCCCCACCGCCAACATGCGCACGACCTGCGTCGAGCCGTCCTCGTTGACGATCACTTCCGTATTCTCGTCCTGCTGGACCGGCGCTGACTCTGCAGGCGCGCCCTCGCCCGCCGGCTTCTGCACGTCTTCACCCGGTGCGGTCGGCATCGGATGCCCCTCAGACACAGCCTCCACCAGCTCAGCCGTCCCAGTCGACTCGGCGATGACTTCCGGTTCGTCCAGTTCCGGCCCAGCCTCTTCCAGCACACTGGCTTCCAGCGCCGCGGCTTCCGCTATACTGGCTTCCGGCGCCGCCTCGGTGACCAGCTCTACTTCCGCCAGGACTTCGACCACCTCGGGCGTCTCGCTCGAATCGGCGATGACTTCCGACGGCTCTACTTCCGGCGTCTCGGCGGCGGCCTCTGCAACCATTTCTGTGGCTGCCTCTGTGACCGTCTCATGCACGGCTTGCGCCGGTTCAGCGTCAGCCAAAACCTCCACGGCTTCGGGCGCTACGGGCGTGTTCTCTTCGACTGCCGGCGCGTCTTCCGCCTGCGTCACGGCCTCGAGTTCGCCTGATGCTTCCTGAGCCAGTTCCTTGTCAACCGCAGTGTCAGCTTGATTGGTCATGGATTTATCCTCCCAACACCCCCGCACGCAGATGTCCACATGCGGTAGTCCTCTAGAATGATTGCGAAATATCCTTAACATTATACCCGCGCAAGGGCATACCGCCAAAGATTCCCGCGCCTGTGTGCGCAGCCATCCGCCCTAATTTGCCTCGCCGCTTTGCCGCGGGGTACACTGACCGGCAAGCAGTCCATCGCCGAGCAGCCGGCCTCATGCCGTATGGCGCGGCGCAGGCTTGCCTGAGCCTGCCGGATCCAGACAGACATCCACCGTGGGAGCGCATTTACATGACCAATTCCCAGCATGATCCGCAATATTCTTCGGCGCGCAGCGAACTGCTGACGCGCCTGCACGAAATCGACGACCTCTCCGCCGCCGCCGCCGTGCTCAATTGGGACCAATCCACCTATATGCCGCCCGGCGGCGCGGCGGCGCGCGCCCGCCAATCCGCCACGCTGCGCACGCTGGCGCACACTCGCCTGACGGACCCTGCCATCGGTCGCCTGCTCGACGCCATGCAGCCCGCCGTCGACGCCGGCTCCTATGACGACGACGACGCCGGCCTGTTGCGCGTGGTGCGCCGCGATTACGACCGCGCCACCCGCATTCCCAGCCAGTTCATGGCCGACTTTACGGCGCACACGTCCGATTCCTATGTCGTGTGGGCCGCGGCTCGCCCGCAGAATGACTTCGCGACGGTCGCCCCTTACTTGGAGAAAACGCTCGACTTCAGCCGCCGCTACGCCGATTTCTTCCCGGACGCCGCCCATGTCGCCGACCCGCTGATCGCGCGCGCCGACTACGGCATGACCGTGGACACGATTCGCCCCATCTTCGGCGAGCTGCGCACCTGGCTCAGCGCCTTTATTGCGCAGTTGGGCGGGCAGCCGCAAGTCCCCGACATCACCCAGGGGCGTCACTTTGAACCGGCTGCGCAGTTGCGCTTCGGCGAAGACATCGTGCGCCGCTACGGCTACGACTTCAACCGCGGCCGCCAAGACCTGACGCACCATCCCTTCTGCACCAAGTTCTCCATCGGCGACGTGCGCATCACCACGCGCGTCTTCGAGAACACGCTCGGCAGCATCTTCAGCACAATGCACGAATCTGGCCACGCCATGTACGAGCAGGGCGTTGACCCGGCCTTCGAGGCCACGCCGCTGGCTGACGGCACATCGTCCGCCGTACACGAAAGCCAATCGCGGCTGTGGGAGAATGTCGTGGGGCGCAGCCTGCCCTTCTGGCGCGGCTTCTATCCGCAACTCCAGCAAGAGATGATAGGCCAACTGGACGGCGTGTCGCTGATGGACTTCTACCGCGCCATCAACTGCGTCCAGCCCTCACTGATCCGCGTCGACGCCGACGAAGTCACCTACGGCCTGCACGTCATCATCCGCTTCGAGCTGGAACTGGCGCTGCTCGAAGGCAAGCTCAGCATCGCCGAACTGCCGGAGGCATGGAACGCCAAGTACAACGAATTCCTCGGCGTGCAGCCCGTGGACTATCGCGACGGCGTCATGCAGGATGTACACTGGTATGCGGACTTCATCGGCGGCGTCTTCCAGGGTTATGCGTTGGGCAACATCCTCTCCGCGCAGTTCTACGCCGCCGCGCTGCAGGCGCATCCCTCCATCCCCACCGAGATCGAAGCCGGCGAGTTCGCCACGCTGCACACCTGGCTGCGCGAGAATATCTACCGCTACGGCAGCAAATACACCACGACCGACCTCTTGCAGCGCATCACCGGCGGCCCCATTCGCCTGGAGCCGTACAAGAACTACCTGCGCAACAAGTATGACGCCATCTACGGCATCGAGGACGTCGAGGGCGTCGAGTAGCTCCGCCACTCACAGCCGCCAATCACAACGGCAGCCGCCTCGACTCCGACGGCTGCCGTTGACGGCTCACCCCACAGCTTGAACGCAGCGCGCAAGCCTACAAATTATAGCGAATATTCAGGATGTCCCCGTCCTGCACCACGTACTCCTTGCCTTCCAGGCGCAGCTTGCCCTGCTTGCGCGCCTCCACCAAGCCGCCTGCCGCGATCAGTTCGTCATACGAAATCGTCTCGGCGCGGATAAAGCCCTTCTGCAAGTCCGTGTGGATCACGCCCGCCGCCACCGGCGCCAACGTGCCCTCACGCACGGTCCAGGCCCGCACCTCGTCCTCGCCCACGGTGAAGAAGCTTTCCAGCCCCAACATGCGATAGCCGATGCGGATGGCGCGGTTCAGCCCCGGCTCCTCGATGCCGAAGTCCGCCAGAAACTCGACGGCCTCGTCCGCGTCCATCTGCGCGATCTCGGCCTCCAGCCGGCCGCGCAAAAACATCGTGCGCTCGTCCAGCGCCTCGGCATAGGCGGACGCGTCGTCTTCGTCCCCGCCGTTGATCACGCGCAGCAGCGGCTTGAGCGACAGCAGCCCAAAGCCGCCCAGCGACTTCAACTCCGCCTCGCTCAGTTCCATCTCGCGCAGCGGCGTCTCCGTTTCCAACGTCTGCATCAACCGCGTCAGCAGTTCTTCCTCGGCGGCCATGCGCTTGCGCTCTTCCAGCGTGCCGCGGCTCTTGCCGCCGGACAGTCGCTCCAGCCGGTTATCGATCACGGTCATGTCGTTCAGGATCAGCTCGGCCTCCATCATGGCGAGGTCGCGCACGGGGTCCACCGAGTTTTCCGGGTTCGGCACGCCCTCATCCTCAAACGCGCGCGCCACCAGCATCAGCGCGTCGTTGGCCGCGATCGCGTTCAACAGCGCACCGCCGATGCCGCTCTTGCCCGCGCCCTTGCCCAGCCCGGCGATGTCGTTGTACGTCACCGTGGCATAAATGGTTTTCTTGGGCTTGAACATCGCCGACAGACGGTCCACGCGCACGTCCGGCACCTCCACCACCGCCGTATGCACTTCCAACTGCCCGCTGGAGAACGCCGCAGTCGAAGTCTCGCTGCGCGTTAACGCGTTAAAGATGGTCGTTTTGCCGCTGTTCGGCCAGCCGATAATTCCGATTTCCATAGAGGCTCAATTCCGTTTTCATGCTCTAGACGTTCACGCTCTTGGCTTTTACGCTCAAGACGCATGTGTTCTAGAGTACCCGTTAGTTAAGCAACCGCTAGACCGTGCGCGCGCCGTGCAAGCCTTCGAGCGCCAAGGCCACCGCGCCCAACAAGCCCACGTCGTCGCCCAGCGCCGCGGTGCGAATCTCCAAGTCACGCCAATAGGCGGGCGACTGGGCGCGCGCCTTGATCGTCTGCCACATCGGCTCCTCGAGCAGAGCGTGGCAGTGCAGCCAGACGCCGCCGCCGATGACAATGCACTCCGGGTTGAAGCTGTGCAGGATATTCGTGATGCCCACGCCCAAATAGCGGCCCGCCGTGCGGTATTGCTCCACAGCAAAGGCATCGCCCTCGGCCGCAGCGAGGCT
>JBBSBO010000004.1:0-15374 GCA_038251215.1 Caldilineales bacterium | reverse complement strand
CCACGGCATGAACCACCGCAGCATGGACAGCCGGGGGCCAGGCGCCGCCTATGACCTAACGCCGCCGCCTACTGCGCGGCAGGCCCCGTCCGAAATCTTGGCGACACGCTACGCCAAGGGCGAGATCGACCGCGAAGAGTACGAGACGCGGCGTAAAGACCTAGAATCCGCCTCCATGACGCCGCGCTAGCAGACCGCGCCGACAGATCGTGCCGACAGATCGCGCCGACAGCGCGTGGCAATTGTAGAGACGAGAAAGAGAGAAAGCAGGCAAACCATGCTGATTGGTTTCGTGTTACTGGTCGTGCTCGCCATCATCGCCGTAGGCGGATGGGACAAATTCAAGGCGCTTCTCCAACCCAATTCGTCGCCCCAGGGCGGCGGCCCGGCGCCGGATCAGCCGGATCAATCGCCCGAAGCCATCCTACGCGAACGCTACGCCCGCGGCGAGATCAGCCGCGAAGAATTTCTGGAAGCCCAGCAGACCCTGGGCAGCTAAGTGGCTGAACAGGTGCGCAGGGCGCTTGCCGGGATAAATCTGTAGGGGCTGATCAAGCCCTGCTTCCGCCGCCGCGGCGGGGACAAATGCAACCTCGCCGCGACGGCGCATGCGCCGCCCCAGATTGTGGCCGTTTCACCGCACGAGTTGATTGAATAGACCCACAGAAACGAGGAAGACGCATGAAACACGCCCGATTCGGCATCGCCGGCCTGCTGCTCGTTTTAACGTTGACCCTAGCCGCCTGCGCCGGCAGCCCCGCCGCCGCTCCCACCGCCGCTGCGCCGCCCGAAGTAACCCCGGCAGAAACGACGCCCGCCGCGCAGCCCTTGGCGCGCAATGCCGACGGCTACACGGACATCTCCGTAGACCAGCTGGCGCAGATGCTGGAAGACAAGAACTTTACGCTGGTCAACGTGCATATCCCCTACGAGGGCGAACTGCCCGCCACGGATCTCTTTATACCGTACAACGAGATCGCCGCGCACACGGACGAGCTGCCCGCCCAAGACGCGCCGATCGTGCTCTACTGCCGCAGCGGCAGCATGAGCGCCCAGGCGGCCAAAACCCTCGTCGAGCTGGGCTATACCAATGTCCTTGAGCTTGACGGCGGCTTCAACGCCTGGCAGGCGGCAGGCCGCGACCTCGCGCAGGCGGACCAAGCCGCGAGCATGGCCGACATCGCCATGCAGTGGCAGCGCCTGCAAGCGCAACAAGCGGGCGGCGCACCGCTGCCTGCGCCGGAAGTCATGGCGCAGATGAGCTTGATGCTGGGGCAAATGCAAAACGTGATGGCCGGCCTGCCCCAATCGGGCGACGCCGCCGGCGCCGGGCCGCAGATGCTGGGCGTCATGCAGGGCATGGCGGGCATGAGCCAGGCGCTTTTGCGCCAAATGCAGGACATGCCCGCCGATGCCGCTCAGATGCAAGCCATGACCGGCATGCTGGCCATGATGACGCAGACCATGGGCATGATGAGCCAAATGCCCAGCCTGATGGCAGCCGGCATGCAGCCCGCCCTCCACGCCGCCGTCCCCCTGACCGGCACAATGCCTATGCGCGATACCCTGCCTATGAGCGGGACAATGCCTATGATGGACGACGCCGACCTGACGGCCATGATGGCGCAGATGATGGGCATGATGGGCCAAATGCAGGGCATGATGGGGACCTGCGCCGCCGCCGCGCCCCTGACCGGCACAATGCCTATGAGTGCGACGATACCCATGGCGGGCGACGGCGACCTGACAGCCATGATGGCGCAAATGATGGGCATGATGGGCCTCATGCAGGGCACGCTGGGCGCCTGTGCAGCCGCCACCGCTCCCCTAACCGACACGATGCCCATGATTGGAGCAACGCCCATGAGCGATACAATTCCCCTGACTGATACGATGCCCATGACCGGCGAGACCGGCGCCTCTCAACCATAAGGTAGAGAACCAATCAATGATGAGAGATGGATGATTCTCCAAGTTGGTGCGCACCCTTTCTTGTGATATTCTATTTATTGTGAAGCGCAGTTTGCACCCATTTTGGATCCATCAGGACAACAGGCGAATTCTCGGTTTCCCCCAGGCAGGGCGCAGCGCCTACCTATGCTGAAAAAGGAGAACAGTGATGATGAAGTCAGGCATGAGGATCGTCACTATCGGCGCCGCGTTGGCCATTGCCCTGGCGTCGGCGGGCGGCTGGGGCATGGGACGCGCGCAAGCTGCCGGCCCCGCGCAGTGCGTCATGACGCACGACAGCATGGGCGCGGCCACTTTTCACCCGTCCACACTGCCCGCCAAGATTGTGCGCGCCGGCGGGACCTCCTGCAAAACCTTCTCCTACGTGCTGACCAACGGCAGCTACCAGCGCGTGCAACACGCCTGCCGCTTCGGCAATCAGACGGTCGACTATGGGCGAAACTACCGCACGACACTGCGCTACGACACCACGCAAATCGGCCAAGCCGTCCCCGCCGAGGCGCCTGTCGCGGCGGCCCAGCCCGCCATGACAGGGACGCTGTCGATGCCAGGAATCCCTGCCATAACTGAAACCGCGCCCATGACAGAAACTCCGCCAATAACCGAAACCGCGGGCATGACACAGGTCGCCCCTATGGCGGAATCGCCCGCCATGACCGAAACCGCATCGATAACAACAACGCTGTCAATAACAAGCGCGCAGTCAATGACAGAAACGCCCGCCATGACGGAAACCGCCTCCACAGCGACGGCGGACATCGTCGACAGCCTGAGCGCAGCCGGCGACTTCACCGTTCTAATCAATGCGCTGCAAGCGGCGGGCCTGAGCGATGTACTAAAAAGCGAAGGCCCCTTCACGATCTTCGCGCCCACGGATGCAGCCTTTGCCGCCCTGCCCGAAGGCACGCTCGACGCCTTGCTGGCCGATCCCACGGGCGCGCTCCAGCAGATCCTGCTCTACCACGTCGTGCCGCGCCGCCTGAGCCTGGCGCATATGCTGAACGGCATGGACGAGGCGACAGCCGAGGGCGACCTACTCAAGTTCATCCAGGATGGAGCCGTCACGCGCATTGATGGCGCCAGTATTGTCGCCGGCGACATCGAAGCGACCAACGGCCTGATCCACGTGATCGACGCCGTGCTGGCCCCGCCTGCGCAATAAGCGCGGCTTACCGGGAACGCGGTTCGAGGAAGAGAGCGTCCGCCGCATCATGGCCGCGGCGGGGCAGCCATTCAAGGGCAAGTGATGGGCAATTCAGCAGGGAGCGGAGAACCTTCCGCTCCCTTTTTGCTGGCCGGATCGCAGACGCGCAAGCTTGTTGAGGGGCGTTTGGGCTGTGCTACAATAGCAGCCTGGTCCGCGTGCAGCGAAAAAAAGTGTGGCGAAGAGAAGTGCGGCGAGAAAGAGGGAACGGCATGAAGGGTAAGCGACTGGCGGCTGCGTCCTATGGTCATTTTGCCATGGACGCGCTCAACTCCTCCCTGGCGATGGTGCTGACGTCATTCAGCGGCCTCTTCGACCTCAGCGTCAGCCAGATCGGCTTCGGCGCCATGATCTACACGCTCTCGGCCGCGCTCACCCAGCCGCTCTTCGGCATCCTGGCGGACCGCTGGCGCGGGCGCTATCTTGGCCCCATCGGCCTGCTGTGGGCCATGGCCTTCTTTTCGCTGGCCCCCTTTATGCCCAGTTATCCGGCGTTGGTAGCGTGCTTGGCGATCGGCGCGCTGGGCAGCGGCGCGCTGCACCCGGTAGGCCTGCTCAACGCTTCGTCCGCCGGCGGACGGCGCCCCACTACCGCCACGTCGATCTTCTTCGTCTCCGGGCAAACTGGGTTGGCGCTTGGCCCCTTCGTCGTAGGCGTACTTATCCAGACGATTGGCCTGCGCGCCGGCCTGCCGCTGATGGCGCTGGCCATGTTGCCCGCCGTGATTGTGATGGCTGTCTATCTGCGCGCGCCGTTGGACGCTGTACACCATGCGGCCAAAGCGCCTGCGTCCTCGGCGACGCCCAGCGCGGCCCAGCGCCGGCGCGGGCTGTGGGTCGGCGTCTCGTTCGTACTCCTGATCGCGCTGCGCTCCACCACCTTGCAGAGCTTCGCCATGCTCCTGCCGCGCTATTTCGCCGATCTGGGCTATGCACCCGCCACGTACGGGGCCATGATCGGCGTCTTCACGCTGGCGGGCGCGGCGGGCACCTTCACCGGCGGCTTCCTGGGCGACTCTTTCAACCGGCGCATGGTAGTCTTCTTGGCGCTGCTGGCGAGCGTGCCCTTTTCCTATGGCCTGCTGCACGGCCAGGGCGCGCTGCTGATCGGCTCGGCCATCGTTGCCGGCATGCTGCTCAACATTCCGCACAGCATCCTGCTTGTGATGGGTCAACAACTGCTGCCCGCGCGCAAGGGCATGATGGGCGGCGCCGTACTCGGCTTTATGTTTGCCAGCGGCGCGGCCATGGCCTGGCTCGCCAGCCTGTGGGCCGACCGCGTCGGGCTGGGCGTCGTGCTTACCGTGCTGGCCTTTGCGCCGCTGGCCGCGGGCGTATTTGCGCTCGTCTTGCCCTCCACGCGCCACACCGCACCTGAACCCTCGCCCACCCCTGCCCAACCCGCGGCAGCGGACTAGGCGCGCCTGCCCGTTTGACGGCGCGAACGTATGAATAGAAGACCCGACGCGCTGCGTGCGAGACGTCCCTGAATGAGGGGCGTCTCATTTTTTGTGCGGCAAGAGCCTTTGCGTAATTAAAACAGATTAATTTGACAAAATTGCGCAGGCATGATAGGCTACACCGTAGATCAATGGGTACGCGCGACGCTGCGCAGACACAGAATGTACAGCGCGGGCTATGCAGGAAAGGACCTTATGACTTTCAGCTCCTATCAGAATCGAGAAAGCCCGGCCTGGCGCATCTTGGAATATCTCCAGCGCAAAGGCGCCGTGACGATTAAAGAGCTGGTCGACGTCCTCGGCGTCACGACTACGGCTGTGCGCCAGCAATTGCAGGCCTTACAGGTGGACGGCTACGTGGCGCGCACGCGCGTCCATGCCGGGGTGGGCCGCCCGCACCATGCCTATTCGATGACGCCCAAGGCGCACGAGCTGTTTACCTCGCACTGCGACGACCTGGCGTTGACGCTGCTGGAGGAAGTGCTGGCGCTAGAAGGCGACGAGCGCGCCGCCCTGCTCCTGGACCGCGTGGGCAGCCGCCTGGCAGAGCGTTACACGCCGCTGGTGCGCGCCGGCAAGCTGGAGGAGCGCGTGGCGCAGCTGGCCGACGCACTCTACGCGCGCGGCGTCCTCACCGATGTGGTGCAAGAGGCGGACGACGTATTCATTCTGCACACGTTCAACTGCCCCTACCATGAACTGGCGCACGAACACCGCGACATCTGCGAGATGGACGAGAAGCTGATGCGCGAAGTGCTCGGCTCCGACGTCAACCTGCAAGCATGCATGATGGACGGACATCACGGCTGCTCCTTTGTCGTCAACCAAGCCGCCCGATTACAACCCTGATTGCAGCAAAGCGATGCGGCGCAGGGGTGGGTATTACAGAAGATCCGGACCGGCTGCGGTATGATAGCTAGATTGTGAACTTTGCCGGATAAATAACCGGCATTTCGAGACTACATTTAGAGAACCATTTCAAGACCGATTTTCCGAGCCATTTCTAAAAGTTGCGAGCAATCGATTCACTGCACAGGAGTTGAAACAGAATGAGCGTTCTAGAAATTCGCAATCTGCACGCCACGGTGGAAGATACCGAGATCCTGAAGGGCGTCAACCTCACGCTGCGCAGCGGCGAGATCCATGCCCTCATGGGGCCGAACGGCTCCGGCAAGTCTACGCTGGCCTATGTTATCGCCGGGCACCCGCACTACGTCATCACCGAGGGCGACATCCTGCTCGACGGCGAGAGCATCCTTGACCTGGAAGCGGACGAACGCGCCCGCGCCGGCGTCTTTCTCGCCTTCCAATACCCCGTGGCTGTGCCGGGCGTGAGCGTCGCCAATTTCCTGCGCACCGCCGTCTCTAATGTGCGCGGCTATACGCAGCAGACCAACGGCAATGAGGCCAAGCCCAACGTGATCGGCAGCAACCTCATGCCCATGCGCGAGTTCCGCCGCGAGCTGAACGACAAGATGAAGGAATACAACATCGATCCCAGCTTCGCCCGCCGCTATCTCAACGACGGCTTCTCCGGCGGCGAAAAGAAGCGCACCGAAGTCTTGCAGATGGCGATGCTGGAGCCGAAGTTCGCCCTGCTCGACGAGTCGGATTCCGGCCTGGACATCGACGCCCTGCGCGTCGTCTCCGACGGCATCAACAAGCTGGCGACGCCGGAGCGCGGCTTCCTGCTGATTACGCACTACCAGCGCATCTTGAACTATGTCAAGCCCGACTACGTGAGCATTTTCTTCCGCGGGCGCATTGTGCAGACCGGCGGCCCGGAAGTGGCCCACATGCTGGAAGAGCGCGGCTACGGCTGGGTGGAAGAAGAGTTCGCCGACGAGGCCGTGGCGGCCTAGCCGGCAGGCATTTGACTGACCTATTTTTCAGGAAGCTGTCCGCTTCCTCGAAGATGCTACAGGAGTGAAGTGCGTAACTCCTAAGTTGATTGAAGCGAGGAGAGTACCGCATGGCAACACAAACCGACCGTGAACAGCTAACGGACGTCAAAAACGACTATAAGTACGGCTTCCACGATGTAGAGGAATCCGCCTTCAAGTCCGAGCGTGGCCTGAGCCACGTCACCATCGACCAGATTTCGGACCATAAGAATGAGCCGGACTGGATGCGCCAGTTCCGCCACGAGGCGCTGGACATCTTTCTGTCCAAGCCCATGCCCACCTGGGGCGCGGACCTGAGCGGCATCGACTTCGACGAGATTTACTATTACCTGAAGCCGATGGGAGAGCAGGGTAAATCGTGGGATGACGTTCCGGAGAGCATCAAGAACACCTTCGAGCGCCTGGGCATCCCCGAGGCGGAACGCAAGTTCCTGGCGGGCGTGGGCGCGCAATATGACTCCGAGGTGGTCTACCACAGCCTGCGCGAGGAGTGGTCGAAGATCGGCGTCATCTTCCTGGACATGGACACCGGCCTGCGCGAGCACGAGGACATCGTGCGCCAATACTTCGCCACGATCATCCCCGCGGCCGACAACAAGTTCGCCGCGCTCAACAGCGCGGTGTGGAGCGGCGGCAGTTTCGTCTACGTGCCCAAGGGCGTGCATGTCGACATTCCGCTGCAAGCCTATTTCCGCATCAACGCCGAGAACATGGGCCAGTTCGAGCGCACGCTGATCATCGTAGAGGAAGGCGCCAGCGTCCACTATGTGGAAGGCTGCACCGCGCCGATCTACAGCAGCAACAGCCTGCACAGCGCCGTGGTGGAGATCATCATCAAGAAGAACGCGCGCTGTCGCTACACCACGATCCAGAACTGGAGCACCGACGTCTACAACCTCGTGACCAAGCGCTCCATCGCCGAAGAAGGCGCCACCATGGAGTGGATCGACGGCAACCTGGGCAGCAAGGTCACCATGAAATACCCCGCCGTCTATATGATGGGGCCGAAGGCACACGGCGAAGTCCTCTCGATTGCCTTTGCCGGGCGCGGCCAACACCAGGATGCCGGCGGCAAGGTCGTACACGGCGCGCCGTACACCAGCTCCAAGATCGTCTCCAAGTCGATCAGCAAGGACGGCGGGCGCGCCAGCTATCGCGGCCTGCTGCGCGTGGCGAAGGGCGCGCACCACAGCAAGAGCAACGTCGTCTGTGACGCACTGCTGCTGGACGAGTACAGCCGCTCCGACACCTACCCCTACATCGAGATCGAAGAAGACAACGTCAGCGTGGGGCACGAGGCTTCCGTGAGCAAGATCGGCGAGGAGCAGCTCTTCTACCTGATGAGCCGCGGCATCGGCGAGGATGAGGCGGCGGCCATGATCGTGGGCGGCTTTATCGAGCCGCTGGTCAAGGAGTTGCCCATGGAGTACGCCGTGGAGATGAATCGCCTGATCCAACTGCAAATGGAAGGCTCCGTCGGCTAACCATCCCTAGCGCCCTGGGCGCGGGAGGCGGGCGGGCGCCAATCTTGCCCGCGGCCTCCCGTGCCGAACAGTAAACGGCCGCGCCAAGCACGCCGCCAACCCGATGACCCTGATGACACGGAGGAAAAAAGAACGTGAGCGTTCTTGAAAAAGATATGGCAAAAGAGACAGCGCCGGAAACCATCATGAAGGAAAACATCATGAAGTCCGCCGCACAGTTTGACGAAGCAGCCGTGCGCGCCCTTTCCGCCGCACGCGACGAGCCGGCCTGGATGCTGGAGAAGCGCGTGGCGGCCTGGCGATTATTCGAGGCGATGCCCTGGCCCAAGGCCGACGACGAAGCCTGGCGCCGCACGCGCCTCACCGGCTTCAACCTGGATGCCTTCCGGCCCTACGCGCAGACGACCGGCGAAGCCGCCGTCGTGGACGTGCTCGTGCAGGGCGAGTTGGACGAGATGCAGGCCGCGGGCAGCATCGTCTTCCGCGACGGCGATGTCGCCTATCGCAACAACCGCGAGGACCTCGCCGCCAAAGGCGTGATCTTTACGGACCTGCGCAGCGCCCTGCACGATTATCCTGAACTGATCCAAAAGCACTTTATGACCGAAGTGGTCAAGCCGGAGCACAACAAGTTCACGGCGCTGCACGCCGCGCTGTGGGATTCCGGCGCGTTCATCTATGTGCCCAAGAACGTCAAGCTCGACCTGCCCTTGCAGGTGATCCTGCACCAGGCGAGCGCGGGCGTGGGCGGCTATCATCACACGCTGCTCGTGGCGGAAGCCGGGGCCGAGGTGACGGTGGTGGATGACCTGCTGGGCGGCGAAAAAGGTCTGCACAGCGGCGTAGTCGAGCTGTCCGTGGGCGACAACACGGTGGTCCGCTACATGAACTTGCAGGACTTCGACCACTCGACGTGGAATTTCCTCACCGGCCGCGCCATCATGCATCGCAACGCCGACCTGCGCTGGATCCAGGTGAGCTGGGGCAGCCACGTCACCAAGGCTTTCCTCGACCTGGACATGCAGGGCGAGGGCGGTCACGGCGAGCTGCTCGGCATCTTCTTCCCCACCGGACGCCAGCACATCGACCATCAGACGTTGCAGATTCACCGCGTGCCGCACTGCTTCAGCGACCTGCTCTTCAACGGGGCGCTCAAGGACCGCGCGCGCAGCGTCTACATGGGCGTGATCCAAGTACACAAAAACGCGCAGCGCACCGACGCCTACCAGCGCAACGGCAACCTGATCCTGGACGGCACGGCGCGCGCCGACAGCATTCCCGGCCTAGAGATCGAGGCCGACGATGTGCGCTGCACGCACGCCGCCACCGTCTCCCAGGTGGAAGACGAGTATGTTTTCTATCTGATGGCGCGCGGGCTGACGCGGCCGCAGGCCGAACGCATGATTGTGCAGGGCTTCTTCCAGGCCGTACTCGACCGCGTGCCGGTGGAGAGCGTGGTGACCAAGCTGGAGCGCGTGATCGAGCGCAAGATCGGCGGCTAGGCAAGCGGCGCGACGAGTTATGCCGCGCGGTTTTGGCGGATGCCTCGCGCCGGGGGTATGATAGCCGGGAATGTTCGTAGTACCGACTTCATTTCTTAACTTGCATGATTCGGCGCGCGCAACGAAATGAACGAAATGAGAGCCTGAGGAAGATGGAGATCAAGCTGGCTGCGGCGATCGATCCGACAAGCAATACCAATCATGAAGTAGCGGAAATCCAACGCGACTTCCCCATTTTGGCGCGCCGCATCGGCGACAAGCGGCTGGCGTATCTGGACAACGCCGCCACCAGCCAGAAGCCGCAAGCCGTGCTCGATGCCATGGACGAGTATTACCGGCAGCACAACGCCAACGTCCATCGCGGCGTGCATGTCCTCAGCGAGGAAGCCACCGCGCTGTATGAGCAGGCGCGGCTCAAGGTGGCGCGCTTCATCCACGCGCCCAGCGAGAAGCAGATCGTCTTCACCCGCGGCACAACCGAGTCGATCAACCTGGTCGCCAACTCGTGGGGCCGCGCCAACCTGGGGCCGGGCGACGAGGTGCTCATCACCGAGATGGAGCATCACAGCAACATCGTGCCCTGGCAAATGCTGCGCGACGAGTTGGGCTTCACCCTGCGCTATATCCCCATCGGGCTGGACGGTCTGCTCGACCTGAGCGAGCTGGATACGCTGCTCAACCCGCGCACCAAGCTGCTCAGCTTTATCCACATCAGCAACGTGCTGGGCACGATCAACCCGGTCGCCGAGTTGGCGGCGGCGGCGCGGGCCGTGGGCGCCAAGGTGCTGCTGGACGGCGCGCAGAGCGTGCCGCACATGCCCGTGGATGTGCAGGCGCTGGACGTGGATTTCCTCGTCTTCAGCGGGCACAAGATGTGCGGGCCGACGGGCAGCGGCGCCCTCTACGCCAAGCGCGAGCTGCTGGAGCAAATGCCGCCGTGGATGGGCGGCGGCGACATGATCCGCGAGGTCAAGATGTCCGGCAGCAAGTGGAACACCGTGCCCTACAAGTTCGAGGCGGGCACGCCCTCCATCGCCGAGATGATCGGCCTGGGCGCAGCGGTGGACTACCTGAGCGCGCTGGGCATGGAATGGGTCGCCGCACACGAGCGCGCCCTGATCGAATATACCTATGCGCGCCTGAGCGAGGTCGAAGGTCTGCACATCTTGGGGCCAGGGCCGAAGCAGCGCAGCGGGCTGGCGGCGTTTACGCTCAACGAGATCCACCCGCACGACTTGTCTGCCATCCTCGACCGCGAAGGCGTGGCGATACGGGCCGGGCATCACTGCGCCCAGCCGATCCACGACCGTTTCGGCATTCCGGCCAGCGCGCGCGCCAGCCTGTATTTCTACAACACCGAAGAAGACATCGACCAGTTGGTGGGCGGGCTGGAACGCGCCGCGCAGATTTTCGCCTGGTAGCCGGTCATGCCGGCCTGACACATCTCATGCGAGTGACCGGGCCGCGGCCGCCCGCACCAAATAGTCGAAAAGAAGAAGTCGAACCAAAGAAGCTGGAACATTATGGACGACCTATATCGCGAAGCTATCCTCGACCACTATCGCTACCCGCGCCGCAAGGGGAAGCTCGAGGACGCCGACATCCACTATCACGACACGAACCCGTTTTGCGGCGACGAAATTACGATTGAGCTAAAAGTGGAAGACGGCAAGGTCGTCGACGCCGCCTTCGACGGGCACGGCTGCGCCATCAGCCAGGCCACCGCCAGCATGATCATGGAAGAGATTGTCGGCAAGGACATCGAGGAAATCAAGACGTGGGACAAGGAATTCATCCTCGACATGCTGGGGATTGAGATCGGCCCGGTGCGCCTGAAGTGCGCGCTGCTGCCGCTCAAGGCGCTCAAGGCCGGCGTGTGGGGCCTGGAAGAATGGCCGGAGTAGGGAATTGTCCACTCGCCTTCGAGGAAGCCGCCGGCTTCTCCACAGTTAACATCAAAAACAGCCAACATCAAGGAAGCGGCGACCATGAGTGATTTTGTCAGAGTAGCCGGCGTCGACGAGGTCCCCCCCGGCGAGCGCAAGCTGATCGTGATCAACGATGTGCGCGTGGCCCTGTTCAACTTAGACGGCGCGTACTACGCCATCGAGGACGTGTGTACGCACGACGGCGGGCCGCTGGTGGAGGGCGCCATCATCGACGGCTGCCTGGTCGAGTGCCCGCGCCACGGCGCGCGCTTCGACATACGCACGGGCCGCGCCGTACGTATGCCCGCCTTTGAACCAACGACCGCCTATGAAGTGCGCGTCGAAGGCGACGATGTTTTGATGGAAGAGCCGTTTTCCTAGATTATGTCGAGACCCGCAGCTTAATCCGCCATGCGGGTTGCAAGCTTGATGCAGGAAGGAAGAGCAGCCAATGAGTTTGCCCACAGCCGATGAAGTGCGCGAGCTGATCCGCGCCAAGGTGCGCGACCCCGAGTTGATGATGAACATCGTCGACCTCGGCTTGATCTACAATGTCGAGATCACGCAGGAGCCGAGCGCCGAGGTGACGATGACGCTCACCAGCCCGGGCTGCCCTGCCGGGCCGGAGATCATCAGCACCACGCAGCGCGAGGTGCATATGGCCTTCCCCGACTTGGCGGAGGTCAACGTTCACCTGACCTGGACGCCCTTCTGGAACCCGGATATGATGTCCGACGAGGCCAAGGACGAGTTCGGCATTTTCTAGCACGCGTCTACGCCCGGCAGTTCGCGCGGACCGCGCGAGGAGCAGACAAAGTACGCGCCGCCTGTGAGGGCGGCGCTTTGATTTTGCGGGATTGTGTCGGACTTGCCCAGACGCGACTAGGGCCGCGCGGACGCAGCCAGCCCGGCCTCTATCACGCGGGCGGGCAGGGGGTTTTGGCTGAGGGGCAGCTCGCGCGTGGCGTGCGCCAGCAGGCGAGCGCGCTCGCTCTGCTCGGGGCTGCCGGCAAGCAGCAGCCAGGCGGCCTGTACGCTCAACCCTTGCGCCATCGACTGGCGCAGCAGCGCGCCTTCCGGCTGCTCGTCCAGTTCCGCGAGAACGGCCCGGATCTGCGCGGCACGCGCCTCTGCCACCGGCCTGCGCCGGCCCTTAACCTGCCGGATCTGCGCCGGCGTGAGCAGGGCCTGCCCGTGCAGCCACAGCGCCATCACCGGGTGGGCTAGCAGCGCCGACGTAGCCTCCTCCAGCTCGGGGACGAAAAGCGCCCACGCCGTGTCCGGCGCGTCGGCGAAACAAGCTTGCAGATCCGGCGTCACCTGCGGTGCGGCAAATTGGCCGATCCAACTGCAATAGAGCTTAAACTCGGCGGGCAGCTCGGACGCCGTTTGCCAGTGTGCGCCCAGCGCCTCGAATACGAGCCAGCGCGCAAAGTCAAAGGGAATCTCCAGCATCGTGGCGGCTTGACCCTCGCCCATCTGCACGGTCACCAGTTCGCCCACGGCGCGCGGCGCCGGCAGCCTTTGGCCGGACAGCCCCTCGGCGCCGGCGGCATGCGCCAGACCGGCGTGCCCGCTGAGGATCAGCGCCAGGCGCGCGCCGTCGGCGTGCAGCCCGCCGCCGCCGGCAGAGGGCATGCGCACAAACCAAATCGTATGATAGCCGCCCATGTTGGCGGGCGTCATCAGCGCGCGCCAGCCCTCCGGCGACGGCGGCTGGTAGCGCAGCCCAGCGAAGCGCAGCTTGCGCAGCGTGCGTTCCGTGGAGGCAGCCAGTTCGGGCGGCAACACGAAGTGCAGCGTGTGCAAGGCCGCCAACGCCTGCGGTCCGGCCTCGCCGCGCGCCAGTTGCTCCAGCCGGCTGAGCGCGGCGGAGGCGACCGGCAGCCGGTCGTCCAGCGCGATCAGGCGCAGCATCTCCACGCGGTCGCCCGCGGGCAGCCGGTCGATCAACTCCATCACCATGTAGGCGATGTCGCCGCCCGCCTGGCGCATCTGCGTAGCGTATTCCAGCAGGATGTGGCGGTTCTGCCTGGCATCTTCCACGGCCTCGCGCAGGCTCTGGAAGGCGACTTCGTTGCTCTGGCTGAGGTCGCTGATCAAGGCGGCGGGGACCGGCTCGCCCACAAAACGCTCCAGGATGAGCGCGGCGGTGATGCGCTCCTGCGCATCTTTGCGCCGGTCGGCGGCGACTACGCGCAGCGCGGGCGCCGCTTCGTCCACGGGCAGCAGCGCGGCCAGGTGACCCAGCCCGCCGCGCAGCTGGCTGTTGGGCGTGTTCAGGTTCTTCACCAGGGCGGGCAGGATCAGCTTGGACGGGTAGGCCTGGGCGATGGCTTGCGCCGCCGACAGCAATTGCTGTTCGCTCTGCGTGACGGCCAGCTTAGACAGCGCAAGGTCAAGCTGCCGGCGTTGTTGAAAGGCTTGGCTCATAGACTCGGACATAGCCCGCATTATAGCACAAGGCATAGCACAAATGGTCGGAGGAAATAGGCCAAAAGCTTGCGACTGCGCCCCTTTTAGGCTACACTACAGCTAAGTTGGCGGACGTCTACGCCCCGCATTCGACCGGATTGAGAAGCTGATTGAGATGACCCAGGCGCTCTATCGCAAGTGGCGCAGCCAGACCTTCGACGAGGTGGTCGGCCAAGAGCATATCATGCAGACCTTGCGCAACGCGCTGCGCGAGGATCGCGTGGCGCACGCCTATCTCTTCTCCGGCCCGCGCGGCACGGGCAAGACCAGCACCGCGCGCATCCTGGCTAAGGCGCTCAACTGCACGGGACCGGAGGGCGAACGGCCTTGCAACGCCTGTCCCACCTGCGTCGCCATCAACGAAGGGCGCATGTTGGATCTGATCGAGATCGACGCGGCCAGCAACAACAGCGTGGACGACATCCGCGAGCTGCGCGACCGCGTGGGCTTCCGCCCCAGCGAAGGCCGCTACAAGATCTACATCATTGACGAAGTGCATATGCTGAGCAACCCCGCCTTCAACGCCCTGCTCAAGACGCTGGAGGAGCCGCCGCCGCACACGCGCTTTGTGCTGGCAACGACCGAGCCGCACAAGATCCCCGCCACGGTGTTGAGCCGCTGCCAGCGCTTCGACTTTCGCCGCATCCCCGCGCCGGAGATCGCGACCCATCTGCACCACATTGTCGACGCCGAAGGCTTCGCCGCCGACGACGAGGCGCTGCTGGCAATTGCTCAAAGCGCCCAGGGCTGTATGCGCGACGCCATCAGCCTGCTCGACCAGATGTTCAGCTACGGCACGGAGGCGGTGACCCTCGCCCAGGTGCAGCAGGTGCTGGGCGCGGTCAGCAGCCACACCGTCGGCGCCTTTGTGGATGCGCTGGCGGGCCGGAATGTCGCTGAGGGGCTGAAACTGGTGCAAAAGTTGGCGCTGGACGGGGCCAGCTTGACCGAGTTCGCCGCCCAGGTCGTGGAATATCTGCGCGGCGTGCTGTTGGTGCAGATGACGGACGAACCCGGCTTGCTCACCGACTGGCCGCGCGAGACCGTGACGCATATGCACGCGCAGGCCAAGCGCATGACCCTGCCCGGCACGCTTTTTGCCGTCAAGCGCTTCAGCGAGGCCATCCAGGAGCTGAAGAGCGGCTATCAGCCGCAGCTCCCGCTGGAGTTGGCGCTAATCGAGGCGATTCAAGGCCCCGCCGCGCCGGCGCCGGCCGCGCCCGCGGCAGCTGCCCCTGCACCCGTAGCCGTGCCCAGCAGCCCCGCGCCGGCTGCGGCAGTCGCTCATGTGGCAACCGCTTCCGCACCGGCGACGCCTACGGCCTCATCCTCTGCTGCGCCCGCTGCGCCCGCCGCGGCGACAAGCGCCGAAGGCGAATCGCCGCCTCTGGACGAGACCGCCATCCGCAAGCTGCGCGCCCGCTGGCAAGAATTTCTCAAGGTGAT
>JBBSBO010000003.1:0-19383 GCA_038251215.1 Caldilineales bacterium | reverse complement strand
GAGCGGCGACGCGGCGGGCGAGCCGTTGCGTGGCCCTGGCTCGTGGCCCTGGGCGGCATCGTGGCCCTGGCTGCGCTGGTGCGGCTGTTCCATCTCGCAACGTTGCCCTTTGGCCTGTGGTATGACGAAGCGGCGAACGGTCTAGAGGCGCTGCGCGTACTCAACGAGCCGCAGTATCGGCCCGTGTACACGGACGGCGTCAATGCGACGGGGCACTATCTCTTTTTGGTCGCGGCCGCGCTCGAGTGGTTTGGCGTCAATGCTAGGTCGATACGGTTGGTCAGCGCGCTGATGGGCGTGGCGACAGTCGCTGCGACCTATTTGGCGGCCCGCGAGCTGTTCAGCGAGACGGTTGCGTTGGCGGCGGCGGCGCTGATGGCGGTTGCGCGCTGGGCGATCACCTTCAGCCGGTTGGGCATGTACAACATCAGCACGCCGCTGTTTGAGCTGTTGACGGTGGCTTTTTTGCTGCGCGCCCTGCGCCGTAATCGCGCCGCCGACTTCGCGCTGGCGGGACTGTCGCTGGGGCTGGGGTTGTGTTTCTATCCCGCATTTCAACTATTCGCGGCCGCTGTGGGCCTATTCCTGGCGCTCGGCCTCGCCAGCCGGCGGTTATCCCTGAGGCGCATGGCGTTTGGGCTGGCGCTCATGGTCGCCTGCGCCTTCATCGTTATCGCGCCGGTAGCCAAGTTCGCGACGGAGAAGCCGGACCTCTATTTTTCGCGTGTGCAGGGGACCTCGCTCTTTTCGGATAAGACAGCCGGCGAGCGGCTGCCGGCGCTGGGAGCCAACCTGCGCAAACATCTGCTGATGTTCAATGTGCGCGGCGACCCAAACGGACGACACAACTTGCCGGGCGAGCCGATGCTGGACCCGATCACCGCGGCGCTGTTTGTGGTCGGCATCGCGCTGAGCCTGGCGCGCCGGCGGCAGCCTGTATATTTGCTGCTGCCGGCGTGGCTGCTAGTGGCGCTGCTGGGCGGGATCTTGTCGCTGGACTTTGAGGCGCCGCAGTCGCTGCGTTCGATCGGCGCCCTGCCGCCCGCGGTGTTGCTGGCGGCTTTCCCGCTGCATGCGCTAGAACAGGAGTGGGCGAGCGGTGGCGGCAAATGGACCCCGCACGCGTTCGGGGCGATGCTCTTCCTTCTGCTCATCCCCGTCACGTTCATCAATCTCGACATCTACTTCCGGCGTCAGGCGGGCGATTTCGCGGCCTGGAACGCGCATTCGACGCCGGAGACATTGGCGGCGCAGCGCCTGAATTCCCTGGATGCAAACACGCGGGCCTATATCATTTCTCTGTTCGACCAACACCCCACGGTGCGCTTCCTGACCCACAACCAATCGGCGACGACGCGGCTGGATACGACGGCTACACTGCCTTTGGTGCAATCGGCGGACGCGGGCATGGCCCTGATTCTAGACGCTGAGCGCAAGTTCTTGTACGACGAGGCGCGCCGCCTGTATCCCGACGCGCAACACGAAGAGGTCCAAGCGCCATTTGGCAGCCCCACCGTACTCTACTATGTCAAGATCACGCCGGAAGAAGTGGCGGCGCTTCAAGGGCTGGAGGCGCGCTACTTTGCAGGCGGGGAGCTGGCCGGCCAGCCGGCAGTCGTGCGCAAGGAGGGACGGCTCGATCTGGAATGGCCGCAGGAGGCGCCGCTGCCGCTGCCGTTTGTCGCAGAATGGCAAGGCGTCTTAGTGGCAGAGAGCTATGGCCCGTATCAGTTTGGGCTGTCGGCGCCGGGCCGCGCCGAGTTGTATGTCGACGAGCGCCTGGCGCTTGCGATCCAGGAGAATGGCCCCCGCGATGCAAGCGTATCCTTGATCCTGCCGCGCGGGCATCACAGCCTGCGCGTCACCGCACAGGGCGCAGAGGGAACCATGCGCCTGCAATGGCGATCGCCGGACGGCGCGCCGTCCGCTTCGCTTGATGAGGGCGCCGAGGCTCTGCCCGCAGCGGACGTTTTCGTTTCGCCAGTCAGTAATCACGGCCTGCTGGGGCGGTACTTTCCGAATGGCGAGTGGTCGGGCAGCGAGGCGCTTGCGCAGATTGATACGCGCTTCGAGATGTACTTTCACATTGTGCCGCTGAGCCGGCCCTATACCGTAGAGTGGACAGGCAAGATCGCGATCCCGGAAGCCGGCAACTATGGCTTCGGGCTGGCCTCGGTGGATGAGTCTAGCCTGGCGGTGGACGGGGCAGAGGTGGCGAGCAGCGCGGGCAAAGGCGACTACGCGACCGGCAACGTGGAACTGGTGGAGGGTTTGCACGATATCCGCATTCGCTACGCCGACCGCACGAATCACACGGGCATTTCCGTCTACTGGACGCCACCCGGCAGCGCCGGACGGCAGATCATACCGACGGCGGCGCTTTTTCCGCCGCAGGGCGACTACTCGCGCGTGGAACTGCCTTCATTCGATGATTTGTGGGGAGAGGATAAGCCTGCGCCGGGAAATGTCGCGGACGGCGCCCGCATGCCGGCAGATGTGACCGTGATGGCGTCGGGCTTAGCGCGCCCGGCTGGGCTGGCGATCCTGAAGGACGGCCGGGTGGCGGTCGCTGTGCCGGACGAACCGACGGTATGGGTGATCGACACGGCGAACAACACGCGCGAGGCGCTGACGTGCGACGGCGAGAATTTCGTCGAGCCGTTTGACGTGGCGATGGACAGCCATGGTAAGCTCTATGTGCTTGATGCCGGAGCCGGACGGGTCAGCCTGTTCGACAGCGACCTGGCTTATGTGCGTGATTTGGCAATTGACGAAAGCCACGCCTTTCGTGCGCGCGGCATCCACGTGGACAATGCGGGTGTTGTGTGGCTGGCGGATACGTCAGGCGGCGAGGTGGCGGCTTTTGCCGAGGATGGCAGCCTGCTGCGCACTCTGGCGGTGCGCAGGGACTTGAGCGCGGCGGGTGAGGCGCAACCAGTCGATGTTTTAGCTATGCCGGACGGCGCCGTGTGGGTGACTGATTCCGGCGTTCACAAGCTGACGCTTTACAGCGCCGAAGGGCTGCGTCTGCGCTCGTGGGATATCCCGGTCTCGAATACGATGGATAGCTCGCACCTGGCCGCGGCGTCGGACGGGGCGGTCTACATGACGGAGCCTGAGAGCAGGACGCTGGTGAAGATGGATGGAGATGGGACAGATGCGCGGACGTACGCTATCGGCGAGGTCGATGGCTCGGCGGTGAAGCCGGTAGGCGTGGCGGCGGACAGCATGGGGAACGTGTGGGTGACGGACGTAGAGGGCGGGCGCGTGCTGCGCATCCGGCTGGATTCGGGCGACGCAAATGGCAAATAACGGTGGGTTGAAAGCCAAATGTACCGCGATGGCGCAGGTTCGGAGCCGATGAACGGGCTGCGCGGCATGGCTCTGCGGGCGTTGCCGGCTTGCGTCTTTCTGTTGCTGACCCGGGGCTCGGTGCAGCCGCTGCTGGCGCAGACGCAAATCGTGTCGCCGGAGGCGGTAACTACGCCGGCCGCAGCCGCGACTTGGCTGCCGACGCCCACGCCGGACGCGCGCGCGACAGCGCCCGCTGCGGCCTATCTCCCAGCGACGAGTTCGTACGTGGTACAAGCGGGCGATACGCTGTGGTCCGTGTCGCTGGAGATCGGCGTGGACCTGGAGACGATGCCCTGCGTGATCAGCCCCGCATTCCGCACGGATCAAGCGCTGGTGATCGGCGATGCGCTGGCGCTGCCTCCATCCGGCATGATTTGCCATCAGGTAGAGGCGGGCGAGACGCTCGAATCCATCGCGGCGCGCTACAGCGTCGATGCCGGCGACCTATCGGGCGATGGCTGGAACCGGCTGGACGCCGCGGCAATCAGTGAGACGCAGCTGGAGGCAGGGCGCTATGTGCGCATTTTGCCGCGGGCAGGCGCCGGGCAGGATGGACAAGGCGGCTTTCTGGCCTATATGCTCAGCCAGCCGGTGGAGGTCGCGCCTTTTGTGGCTTATGCCGTGGGCGGGCCGCAGACCGCGCCGGCGCCGGTTGCCGTCCCGGCGAATTGGCCGTATGGCAGCGGCTACTTCAACTGGCCTACGACGGGCTGGGTGAGCCAAGGGTATCGGCAAGATCATCGCGCGCTGGATATTGCGGCGCCGCTGGGAACATTGGTCACGGCTGCCGATCGTGGCGTGGTCGTGCGTGCGGGGTGGAACCAGCAGGGTTATGGGTTATTCGTCGTTATCGACCACAATATTGACTATCTTACGCTCTACTCGCACTTGCAGGACGTATACGTCAATGAGGGCGATATCGTGGCGCAGGGCCAGGCGATCGGCGCGGTAGGCTCCACCGGCAACAGCACCGGGCCGCACCTGCATTTTGAAGTGCGCGACTTTGGCAGCCGCATCAATCCCCTGGAGGTGCTGTTGCGTTAACTGCTGGGCACTTGTTAACGCAACAGGTCGGCGAGGCGAAAGACCGGCCCGTGGATGCAGGCGCGGGTGAGCGAGCCGCCGGCGCGCGGCACGACGCACGCCATGCAGCCGCCATAGCCGCAGGCCAGGTCAGCCTGGACGAGGATGTGTGCGTAGTCAGGCTCAAATGTGGCGCGGTGACGCGAGATGGCGCCGGCAAGGCTCTGGGGCGTTGACGCGCTTTGGCTGGCGTAGAGCGCATCGGACCAGGGCAGCGATTCGGCCAGCAACTCCTCGAAGCGCTCAGCAGAATCGGCGAGGTGCAGCTCCACGTCAATAGGCAGGAGGGCGAGCAGGCTGCGATCGGAGGCGGGACCGCGCACGATCAGCGAGACTCTGCCGCCCTGATCGAGCATTTGGTCGGCAAGCGGCAGAAGGAGCGGGGCGTCTTGCACGTCGGCGACGAGCAGAAGATGCCGTGCATGCGCGTCCAGACACGCATCGCGGCCGAATGGGCCAAGCAGATTGAGGCGCGCTGCGGCGGGTAGTTTGGCGAGCCACGCGTAGCCGGGGTCGAGCGCGGCGGGAAGCAAGAAGCGAAGAACTCCCATCGGATCACCGCCGAAGGGCGATGCGCTGGTGTCGGGCTGCGCGCCGCCGACGGCGAACATGAACAGCGGGCGGCGCAGGTAGATCTCCCAGTTCCCGCGCACAGGCTCCTCCGTCTCCGACGGGCTGCCGCAGCGGACCAAGATATATTTTCCAAAGAGAGCCGGCGGCACAAGGCGTTGGGGCAGACCAAGCTCTAGGACGTGATAGCGGCCAATGGCCTGCGCCGATTTGAGGACGAGCGCGTCGGACGACTGCGCGCCGCCGGTGGATGGAAGCGTATTTGTGCGCGACTGGTCGCGCTTGGAAGATCGATTGCTGCGTTGCATGGCGGGCCAGTCTAGAATGCGTGAGAAACCGTATGACGCGCCGGGTATTCGGTGGCATATGTCACGCTTGGATTGTACACGCGCAGCAACAGGGAGCAAACTGTGGCATCACAGACAACGATAGAGGCGCGGAACGGCTTGGGCGGCTGGCGCGCTCGAAGCGCCGACTGCATGGCGCGCTGGTTGAACCGCGATATGCCGGCCAATGTGACAATTCGCTTCCAAGTTTGGTGGCCCTTGCTGATCCTGCCGATTGCGTTCATCAACCAGCTGCTGACGCCGCATCCCGTGTGGATTGCCCTGTTGATCACGTTGGGCGGGTTGTACGGCATCGCCTATGCTTGGGTGCGGCATCAGGCGCCGTACGTGAGCGCGCTGCGCGAGCGCGTAGGCGCGATTCTTGTGGCGGGCGACACGCTGCGCGAGGATTTTGAGGTGCGCAATGAGAGCCGTCTGCCGCTGTTGTGGGCGGAGTTTGCCGACGAGTCGGACGTGCCGCACTACCAGCCGGGTCGCGTGGTGGCCTGCGGCGCGTTCAGTTTTTATCGCTGGCGGGCGGAGGCGGTATGCGAGCGGCGTGGCGTGTTTCGGCTTGGCCCGTATCGTCTGCATTTTGGGGATCCGTTTGGCGTTTTCGCGGTGGAAGTGGACTACAGCCACGCGGAGGCGCTGCTGATCTACCCACGTGTGGCGCAATTGCCTGCGCTGAATCTGCCTTATGGCAACGCCGGGGGCGGCGATCGGCGACGTAGGCCTGTCCGCGGCTCGTTGCCTGCCGCCACGGTCAGCGAATACCGCCCCGGCGACAGTCTGCGCCATATCCACTGGCGCAGCAGCGCACGCCTGCGCCGGTTGATGGTCCAGGATTTGGAAGTGGAGCCGAGCGGCGATGTGTGGATCGTGCTGGATCTGAATCGGCGCGCGCACACGCTTGACGGCCCGAACAACACGCTAGAGTACAGCGTGATCGTAGCGGCAAGCCTGGCGGCGGAATTGCTCGCCGGCGGCGAGAGGCGCGCAGTGGGGTTGCTGGCGGCTTCGGGGTCAGCCAACGCAACGCAGCGCGACGCGCCCCTGGCGACCGGCTCAGCCGGTCTGCCGCCTCAACGCGCTGGACAGGAGCAGCGCGCGGCCCAAACGGTCCATGTGGAGCCTCAGCCGGGGCAGGCGCAGCTGTGGGCGATCCTCTCGGCGCTGGCGCCCGTGGAGCCGTGTGATGTGAGCTTGGCTGAGCTGCTGTATAGCAGCCGCGAGGCGCTGGGACGCAGGCGAACCTTGATCGTGGTGACGCCGCAAGTGACGGCGCTGCGTCTCGTCGAGCAACTCAGCCACCGCGTCGTAGCGATGGGCATACCCGGCGCCGAGGTGCAGGAAGCTGACGGCGCGGACGGGGACTCAGTTGACGATCGCCCGCATTGGCCGGCGGAACTGGTCCATCTGCGTTCGGCTGGCCTGGATAGCAGCGTGCTATTGATCACACCTGCGGAGGACAATTCCACGGCGCCCGGGGTAGAGCGGGGCGTCGACGCGCTGCGAGGGCTGTTGGCGGGCTATGACATCGGCTGCCAGGCGCTGCGCAGCGATAACCGGCTGCAGTCGCTATTGACCTTCCGTCGCACGCGGCGCGTGATTCGTTCGACGCCGACGGGCGGCGTCGTATCGTATGAAGTTGAGGAGGAAGTAGGATGACGGCAATGTGGTCGCAAGGCCGGGTTCTTGTCACCGCCATGCGCGGAGCCATCCGAACGGTATGACCGCTACATCGCGCGAGAGCCTTCGAGCATTGGATGAAGTGGCGCGCCCCGAGCCGAAGCCACGCTATCAACGGCTGGCGCGCAGGTTGGAAGGGCGTTGGCGTCCGCATTTAGGATGGAGCGTGTTGTTGGTCTGCGCCTTCTTGGCGATGCTGCCGGCGTCGGTGCTGCGCGTCAACGATTGGGTTGAGCTTGGGCGCGACCAGTTTGCCCTAGAGATGCTGGGGCCGTTGGCTGTGTTTGCCGTGTGGTGGGTGATGGGGTGGCGCACGCCGCGACGGGAAACTCGACATAACGGCTTGCGCGCTTTGGCCGCTGTGGCGCTGCTGACGGCGCTAGGGCTGTTGGCGCTGTCGCAATTCCTGCTGGGGTGGATCCCCGGCCCGCTAGCACTGGCGCGCGCGCTGATCAACGAACGCTCGCTTGCGGGCGTCTGGGAGCAGATTGTCGCCGTGTGGGCGGCTGCGGGCGGGCGATTGGCGTTGTGGTGGGGCGGCGTCAGAGGCGGCGGGGCCAGCCAGGATAACCTGATCTTCGCCGGCCTGGCGGGGATCGTGCTGTGGACGGCGGGCAGCGTGACGGGCTGGTTGGCGCGACGTTACCAACAAGGCTTCTTGGCGGCAGCGCCGGTGTTGTGGCTGTTGGGCACAGTGCTGTTGTACAGCTTCGGCGGGCGCATCCTGATGGCCGTCGGGCTGGGCGCTGCGGTGCTTCTTCAACTGCTGCTTGATCACGATAAGCTGCTAAAGCGCTGGACGGCGCGCGGGCTTGACTACAGCACCGGGCTGCTTCTGGATCGGTTGATGCTGGTGATTGGCGTGGTCTTGCTGTTGCTGACCGCCGCGGCCGTGATGCCGAACCTCTATCTGTCGCCCTTGGTCGACCGCTATTTCGCGCGAGTGCAGCCGGTGTATGAGTCGATGGAGGGACTGGCTGACCGGCTATTCCCGGGCGTTCAGGGGGCCTCGCGGCTGCGCGGGGGCGGGCTTGCCGGCGGCCTGCCAAATGATTTCTTACTGCGCGGCGGACCGGACTTGGGCAATGAGGTGGTTATGCGCGTGCGTATGAGCGACTCGCCGGCCTCCGGCTATCCCGACTATGACGCCGGCGGCGAAAGCCCTCCGGGCCACTATATGCGCGGGGGCACGCTCACGGTCTATGACGGGCGCGGGTGGAGCAACAGCGCCGCGACCACGCGCATCGATGTGCCGGCGGACGAGACATTGCAGGAGTTGGGGGTCGAGGGTAGAAAAGAAGTCGTGCAGAGCGTGGCGCTTACCTTTAACACGCAAGTGCTGTACGCGGCGCCGGAGCCGGCGACTGTCTCCACGGCCTCCAGCGCGGGGCTGCGGGCGGAGGGCGATCTTGTGGCTCTGTGGGCTAAGGAGCGCAGCTATACGGCTGTATCGGCTGTGCCTGCTGTCAACGACGAGATGCTGGCTGCCGAAGAAGCATGGAGCGCACAGCGTCCGCTGCCGGCAGGGTACGAGATCCACCTCGAATTGCCCGATACCATCACGCCGCGCACGCGTGAGCTGGCGGCGAAGTTGACCGCGGGGGTGAGCGGCCCCTTTGCGCAGGCGCAAGCCATCGAGGCATATCTGCGCACGTTCGAGTACGATCTGAGCGTGAGCGAACCGCCGCCTGAGGTGACGGATGTGGCGGACTATTTTCTCTTCGAGTTGCAGCGCGGCTATTGCGACTATTATGCCACGGCCTTTGTCGTACTCGCTCGTTTGAACGGTCTGCCGGCACGTTTCGCCACGGGCTTTGCTGTGGGCCAGTGGGACCCCGGCGACGGCGTATGGACAATCACGGAGGCGGAGGCCCATTCCTGGCCCGAAGTGTATTTCCCGACGTATGGCTGGATCCTGTTTGAGCCGACGGCGGGCAGACCCGGCCTGGCGCGCATTGGCTTGCCGCAGACGGCGCTGGTCGCGCCACTTCCTGCTCCTGTGGATGCGCCGGAAGTAGAGTCGCCTCCGGTTGTGTGGAACTGGCAGATGCTGATCTGGTTCGCCCCGTTGGCTTTGCTGGGGTGGGCGCTCTATGCTGTGGCGGCTGCGCAGCGACGCAAGCGCGAGGATCCGTGGCTCGGCGTGATGCGTTGGGGCGCGCGGGCCGGTCGGCCAATGGCGGCAGACGAGACGGTGCTTGAGTATGGCGGCGGCTTGGCCGACTATGTGCTGCGCAGACAGACACAGCAACAAGATGCTGCGCGCAAAGCGGCGGCGGAGATGCGCTCGCTGAGCGGCGCCGTGAACTCCAGCAAGTATGCCTCGCCGGCGCAACGGGAAGACGCAGACAGCGCCGTGCGCCGCCACTGGGAGAGGCTGCGCGACTACCTGCGCGTCTTGCGCATCAGGAAATAGGAAGAAAAAGGGACATGTTGTGCAAGGGCAATCGAAACCAGGCTTCCGATTACGTCGTTTTGATTATGCTATACTCTTGACGAAGACAGTAGGATTCAGCAAGGGTGTAAGGCCCGAGCGGCGGGCCAGTTTGGCCGATTAGTGCCACATCATCGCGGGCGGATAGGTGCATTGAAGCGTAGCGGATGAGCGTCGAACACACACAGCCGGCAATTTTGCGAAGCAAGGAAATCCCGCGGCGGATGGTCTGGCCGCGCGCACGTGTTCGTCGCGTGGCGTGGATCGCCGCGGCGCTTGTAGTCGCGCTGGGATTGCTGGGAAGCGCGGCGCTGCCGGCAAGCGAGGCGAGCACGCGTGCGTTTGCCGCCGGCGTGAGCGGCTGGGGATTCGACCTGGCAAGCTGGGAGGCAAGCGCCCTCGCCGAGAAGATCGCTGCTCAAATCACGCAGCCGGCCGATACCCTGCCGCCGCGCGTGGCGAGCATCCAGGTGACAGAGTATATGGCGCGCGCGGACGAAATTGGCGCCCTGGAACGGGAACTCAATCAGCTTTTGAGCGCTGGTGTGGGCGCATCGGGCGAGGAGACGAGGGCCTTGCAGCTACGCCTGGATGCGCTGCGCGCGCAACAGCGGGCGGCGCGGCCGGCAGTGGAGCAGGTGATCCAACGGCAAGTGGGAAGCCTGATGGCTGTCGAAGGCTTCACAATCCTGGGTCGCCCTTTTCCGCCTGTGCAGTTTACTTTCACCGATCCGCCGAAAAAGCTGATCGTCAGCCCGCGTGACCGCATTGCTACCAGCTACAGCGAGATGCTTTCGCCGGAAATTGGGTTGCCGGAGGCGCAGGCCGCCGAACGGGAGATCGACGCCATGCACAATGCCAGCGCCTACATCACCAACATTGGGGGACTGGGCGCTTTTCCGACGATGGTGGTGGACCGGGCAAGTCTCGCCTGGGTCCTGAGTACGGTGGCGCATGAGTGGGTACACAACTATCTTGCCCTGTTTCCGTTGGGCTGGAACTACTTCAAGAGCCAGGAGATGACGACGCTGAATGAAACCGTCGCCGAGATTGTGGGCAACGAAATCGGCGAGAAGACTTTGCAGCAGTATTACCCGCAATTGGTGGAGCGGCCGCCCTCTGCCCCGGATGAGGCATCAGACCCGCTCAGCTTTGATTTTGACACGGAGATGCGCCGGACGCGTGAAGAGGTGGATCGGCTGCTGGCTGCGGGCAAAGTCAATGAAGCCGAGGCCTATATGGAACGGCGACGCAATGTCTTTGTGGACAACGGCCACGCGCTGCGCGTCTTGAACCAGGCCTATTTCGCGTTTCATGGCAGTTATGGCGTAAGCGCCGCCAGCACTAGCCCGATCGGCCCGAAACTGGAGCGTCTGCGCCAACTGTCGCCGGACTTGCGGGCGTTTCTCAATACCGTCAGATGGTTTACGGCGCCGGGAGACCTCGACGCAGCCCTGGCGGCGCACGAAGCGGCTGCCGGCCTCTCCGCCGCCGCGGGACCGAACGAACCTCAACCGCCTGTTTATCGGGTGAGCCAATAAGTACCGAGGAGCGCCATCACTATGCCGTCATTCATCGCATGGCTGTTCGTCGCGTCATTGTTCATGGCGTTTTGGTTTGGCAGCGAGCGTAGTTTGCGAGGACGAGAAAACGGAATACGGTTGCTCTTGCTAGGCGCGTTGACAGGGACTGTGTTCGGCGCTGCTTTCCCCATGCAGAGCGCCTCGGCGCAGGAGCCTATCCCTGCAACGCCGGCCGTCAGCAATTTCGAGTGGCTTGAGCCGCGCGGGTTAAGCGTGGTGGATCTGGTGGGGCTTGTGCCGGAGGAGGATCTGCGAGACGCCATCATAACCTTCACCGGCGGGGCGGGCATTCTGCAATACATGGAGGGGGAGCGCGACGGTCAAGATGTAACAATCAAAGTGAAAGTGTCGCCGCGCTATCCGCAGCCGGGTTTGGGTACGACGACAATGAACTGCCTGGGCAAGCGGGCGCTGCACGATGAATGGCCGATTATCGTGCCTCCCTCGCGCATGAGGGTCTTTGATGGCGGGCGCGATGTGACGGCGCAAGTGTTCGCAGTGTGGTATTACCTGGATGGGCAGCGATTGCCTTCGCGCAACGCCACCGACCCCGCGGGTCGCTACGTAGACGACGAAGAAAGAGTCGCCCCAGCCTTTGAGGAAGGGGCGCTGCTCTTGCCGGGGAACAGCGGGTGCACGATTTTTCTGGCGGGAGAATACCGAGACCTGACGGCGGAGTTTCGCTTTGAGGTGGAAAACAAGATTCGGATTACGTCTCTAGGATATGCCACCTACAAGTTCGGCAATTATGTCGGCGTGGGCGAGGCGGGCATGCTGCGCCCGCTGCAGGAGCAACTAATCGGCGAGTTTGGCGCGCGCCATGATAAGTTCCGATTGTGGCCTCCGCCGGGAGCCGATTACGTATTTGTGAAGTATCCACCGACGCCGGTTAGCCCATACAGCGGCCCGTTTGTCGAAAATATCAGCTTACCGTCAAGCGGGACCTACCGGCTGGCTAATGGGAACAGCGACCTGTCTGTCGACCATACGGTATCGATGGGCATGCCCTATTTGGGACAGTGGCTGGATGCAGATATAGAAAGGCCCGTCAATATCGACCCGGATGAAAAGCGCCCCGTAGGAGTTGACTACCTTGTGCCGCTGCCGGCGATTGACACGTTGACTGCGCCGGAATATTTTGTGCCGGAAGGGATTGAATTTGACCCTTGTATGCTCAGGGGTGACTGTTCAATTGAGTTCTTGCATGATATGTTCAATAAAGAAATGGAAATGACGATCTACTACTATGCCGTGGAGCGAATTGGCGTGGGCCTGGATCGCATTCCCTTGCGCCAGGTGGGACGCGAGTGGCAGCCGGGCGATAACGCGGCGGCAGTCGGAGCGCCGGCAGCCCTCGACACGATGACACTGCCCCCGTCCATTTTCTTTCCGATCGTTTTTTCGCTTCCAATTTCATCGGACGACCCGACGGGTTGCCCATGCGGCTGGTTCGCCGAGGACGGGCGGATGTTGGACTTCATCCCGTCGCCCCAGGCCGGCGCGATGAAGTAGGACGTAAGTTCATAGTCTTGCGCGCCAAAAGTAGAAGATGCAACGTCCGCCGGTCATGTGCTGTATACAGCGACCGGCGGACGTTTTGTAGGCTCTGAGCGCGTCGCCCAAGCCGTCGTGGCGACGATAGGGAGTGCGCTTTGCTTAGGCGGAGGGCGCAGCCTCCTGCTCTGCGGGGTTGGTGTGTTGCGCGTCGATGGTGGCAAGAATGGCGACATTCACGATGTCGCGCACGTCGGCGCCGGTGGCAAGGACCTGGATGGGTTTGCCCATGCCGACGAGAATGGGGCCGATGGCCTCGGCGCCGCCAAGCCGGCTGAGCAGCTTGTAGGCCGTGTTGGCGGCGGACAGATGCGGAAAGACCAGCACGTTGGCATTGCTGACGCGGCTGAAGGGATAGTGGCGCTGCATGAGTTCCGGCACGACGGCGACATCGGCCTGCATTTCGCCGTCGATCTGGAGGTCGGGTCGCAGACGCTTGACGAGCTCGGTTGCTAGGCGCACTTTTTCAGCCTGTTCGTGCGGCGTACTGCCGAAGTTAGAGAAGCTAAGCATGGCAATGCGCGGCTCGACATCAAACTCCTTGGCGAGTTCGGCCGCGTTGATGGCGATGGCCGCCAGCTGCTCGACGCTGGGGTCGATGATGACGGTGGCATCAGTGAAGAAGTAGATACGCTCCTGCACCAGCATCATATAAACGCCGCTGACCCAGCGGCCCGGTTGGCGACCGACCACCTGCAGGGCGGGACGCATCACCTCCGGGTAGTTATAGGTGACGCCCGAGACAAAGGCGTCGGCTTCTCCCTGGTCGACCATCATGGGACCGAAGTAATTGGGTTGACGCAGCAGGTCCGTGGCGAGACTGAGCGTGACGCCCTTGCGCCGGCGACGCGTATGGAAGATCTCGGCATAGTCGGCGCGGCGCGGCGATTGGTTGGGGTCGACGACGGCGGGGGCAAAATCGAGGCCGAGCGCTCGGGCTTGGGCTGCGATTTCGTCGGGCCGCCCGAGCAAGATCGGCTGCGCGATGCCCTGTGAGGTGACGGCATAGGCCGCGCGGATGATCTTGGGGTGTTCGCCTTCGGCGAATACGAGCCGTTTAGGGCTGAGCTTGGCCTTCTGTTCCAGCGTGCGCATGATTTGCACGCTTGGCCCCATGCGCGCGGCGAGGGAATCCATGTATGCATCCAAATCGATGTGGCGGCGGGCTACGCCGCTGTCCATGGCGGCCTGGGCCACGGCGGGGGCCAAGCGCATCAGCACGCGCGGGTCAAGCGGCTTAGGGATGATGTATTCGCGTCCAAAACGGAGCGTATCAAGCCCGTAGGCGCGGATCACGGCGTCGGGCACGTCCTCTTTGGTGAGGGCGGCGAGCGCACGCACGGCGGCGAGCTTCATTTCCATGTTGATGGCGCGGGCGCGCACGTCGAGCGCTCCCCGAAAAATGAAGGGAAAACCGAGCACGTTGTTGACTTGGTTGGGATAATCGCTGCGGCCCGTGCCAAAGATTGCATCGCTGCGCGCGGTTTGTACGTCTTCATAAGTGATCTCCGGATCCGGATTGGCCATGGCGAAGATGATGGGGTCGTGCGCCATGCTGCGCACCATCTCTATGCTGAGAATGTTGGGGGCCGAGAGGCCAATGAAGACGTCTGCATCGACCATGGCGTCGGCAAGCGTGCGGGCGTCGGTGTCTGCGGCGTACTGGGCTTTGAATTCGTTCATGCCTTGTTCGCGGCCGGCGTAGATCACGCCACGCGTGTCGCAGAGCAGGATGTTCTCTTTGCGTGCGCCGAGCGCAACGTAGAGATCGGCGACAGCAATGCCGGCGGCTCCGGCGCCGTTGATGACGGTCTTGACCTGGGCGATATCTTTTTCGACGATTTCAAGGGCGTTGACCAGACCGGCGCCGGAGATGATCGCCGTGCCGTGCTGGTCATCGTGAAAGACGGGAATATCGCAGCGGCGCTGCGCTTCGCGTTCGATATAGAAACACTCGGGCGCTTTGATGTCTTCTAGGTTGATGCCGCCGAAGGTGGGCGCGATCATCTCGACAAAGCGAACAATCTCCTCGGGGTCGGCGCTGTTGATCTCGATGTCAAAGACGTCGACGTCGGCAAAGCGCTTGAAGAGGACGGCTTTGCCTTCCATGACAGGCTTGGCGGCCTGGGCGCCGAGGTTGCCCAGGCCGAGAATGGCGCTGCCGTTGCTGATCACGGCGACCAAGTTGCCTTTGGCGGTATATTCGTAGGCGTCCTCCGGATTCTCGGCGATCTCCAGCACGGGGAAGGCTACGCCTGGCGAATAGGCGAGCGACAGATCGGACTGGGTTTGCATGGACTTCGTGGCGACGATTTTGAGCTTGCCTGGACGGCCCTGGGCGTGATACTCCAATGCGGACGATTTGGTGACAGCCATGGGATTACTCGCTTTCTCAAAGTGGGGCAAATCGCGGACATCCGTATGGTATACGAAAGGGACGAGCGCGCCAATATTCGGCGGCTAAAACGTGAAAAAGAAGAAAAACGGATTGATTTCGTGTAGCGATAAAAAGACCAAATCCAAACAAACCAAGCTCACATTCTACAAAAATCACCCACAAAACACCGGCTAAGCGCGCTCGGTCTCCAAAAGATCAAGCAGCGCCGCTAACTCAGGTGGGAGCGGGGCGAAGAACTCGACCGGCTCTTGGGTGGATGGAAGGCGTAGGCGTAGGAGCTGGGCGTGCAGGAAGGGGCGATCCAGGTGTAGGCGCTGCTTTTTATATCCATACATGCTATCGCCGACAATGGGGTGCTTGAGCCAGGCAAAGTGGACGCGCAGCTGGTGCGTCCTGCCGGTGTGGAGGATGGCTCGCACAAGTGTAAAGTGACCCGTGGCGTTTTGTTGTGCGATGGAGGCGGTATAGACGGCCTCGGTATGGTATTCGGTGACCGCCTCGCGCGCCCGCGCTGCCGCGGCTTCATGGCTGGGATAGACAGCTTGACGTTTGCGCGCGGTCGGGTGGCGTCCGATTGCAGCGACGATGCGACCTTGCGGCTGCTCCAGCCTTCCCTCCAGCAGGGCAACATATTCCTTATAGACGGTACGATTTTTGAACTGCTCTTGCAAACTGCGCAGCGCGCGGTCATGTTTGGCGACGACGATCACGCCGGAGGTGTCCTTATCCAGGCGATGAACGATGCCCGGCCTGCGTTCGCCGCCTACGCCCTCGATCTGCGGGCAGTGGTGCATGACGGCATTGACCAGGGTGCCGCCGGCGTGACCGGGGGCGGGGTGTACCACCATGCCTGCCGGTTTGTTGAGCGCGAGAAGATCGTCGTCTTCGTAGAGGATGTCAAGGGTGATGGCCTCAGCTTGCAGAGAGGGCGCGGCGACAATGTCCGGCAGAGTCACGCGCACCTCTTGCGCCGCTTCTAGGCGCAGGCCCGGCTTTGCAGTCTTCCCATCGACTAAGACGGCGCCCTCTTTGATCCAACGCTGGACCTCGGTGCGGCTGCGTTCGGCGAATTGGCGCGCCAGCCATTGATCCAGGCGCGAACCGGCGGCCTCGTCCGGTATTGTGAATTCAGGCATGGTGACGGCGGTTAGGTAACGAGAAATCGAGGCTCGGCATATTCTTGCGTTAGCTTCCGTTGGACTTGCTTTGCGCTGGCGTGGAGTCGGCAAGTTGGGCTTTGGCCGCACGCTCCTGTTTGATGTCTTCGATCAGAAGTAGCACCCCCAGGCTGATGACGCCGACGACGATGGCGCTGTCGGCAACGTTGAAATTCGGCCAATAGTACACGCCGGGGATGCCGACGCGGATGAAGTCGGTGACATAGCCCTGCATCATGCGGTCGATGGCGTTGCCCAACGCTCCGCCCACCTGAAGGCCAAAGATGACGCGGATTAACTTCTGGTCCGACGGCAGGCGCGGGGCGTAGATCAGAATAGCAATACTGACCAGCGCCGCGACGATCACGAAGATGCTGCGCGGCAGGCGGAGGATGCCGAAGGCCGCGCCGAAGTTGTCGACATGCTCAAATACAAAGGCTTGGCCAAATGCAGGGATAGGGACGATATGATCGTATTTGGGGATGGTGACGCGTACCCATTCCTTGGTTGCCTGGTCCAACACGATGACGATGATCGCCACCAATAGCACCAGCCACACGCCTTGCAACCACTTGCCGATTGCCTTCATTATCCAGCTCCCCGTTGTGGATGGCTTCGCCCGCACCCGGGCGACTGCTTCCCCCGAAACTCGCCGACCTCAACTATGCGGCAACATTGTATCCCAACTGCACGGCGAATGGTGAATCGGTACACCTGTGCTATACTGGCTGAGCGGCGCTGCACCGGCTGCACAGCGCCTGAGTCGGCGCGTAAGAACCGCACACGCATACGCAAATTGACCCGCAAATTAACCCGCAAATTGACACGTTGAAGATAGGAATAATCGATGCCGCGAGAGATTACGGTGGCGCTCGTCCAGATGGACCCGGAGCTGGCGAACCCCGAAGATAACCTGCGCAAGATGGGGGATTTCGTCGAGCGCATTTGCACCGAACAGCCCACGGAGTTGGTGGTATTTCCCGAGTTGAGTTACACCGGCAATGAGCTTGGCCTGCGTGCGACAGACTTGGCCGAGCGCGTGCCGGGCCATGCGACCAACTACTTGGCAAAGCGCGCCCATGACTTCAACACGCATATCGTGTTCGGCATGGTGATCAAAGAGAAGGTAGAGAGCATTCTCTACAATGGCGTAGTTTGTCTCGGGCCGGAAGGCGACGTCACGGCTGAGTATCGCAAGGTGCATTTGCTGGGCGAGGAGCGCCAAGTCTATCGTAACGGCTTTCGCTTCATAACGGTCGAGGCGGAGTGGGGACGCTTTGGCTTGATGGTCGGCATCGACCTAGCCTTTCCGGAGGCGGCGCGCAGCCTCACGCTGGATGGCTCCGAGTTGATCGTGGTGAGCGCCAATTGGGAAGAACAAGCGGCGGCTTCATGGCGGGCGCATGTGGTGAGCCGGGCATGTGAAAATGCACTGTTTGTGGCGGCTGCCAACCGTGTGGGCGAAGAGCCGACGCGCCGCTTTATGGGCGACAGCATCCTGTCCGGCCCGACGGGCGAAATCTACACCGTCCTCGACGAAGCCATCGAGGGATATGCCGTGGCGACGATTGACTTGGACCGTGTGCGCCAGGTGCGCGAGGACCGGCAGCTGATGCAGTACCGCGAGCCGCTGGCCTATCGCGCGATTGTGCGCAAGTACTAGCATCCGCCGCAGAGAACGCGGAGGGCGCAGAGACCGGCAAGTTGTTTTATAGCGACGTGTTGTTGCCACGGCAGGGAGAAGGGAACTGATGGATTCTGAGCGCATGGCGCAAGCGAGCGAGATTCCGCTGCGCATCGGCGCGCGGACGACCATGCGCAGCGGCGCCTGGTCGAACTGCGCGTGGATGACGGACTACCGAGCGGAGTGGCTGGGCGAGACGTTGGTCGAGCGCGCCGCCTGGTTTGACCAAGCGCCGGGGCAAATATGGACAACGGCTGGAAGCGATATCTTGACGGCGCAGCCGTGTGATACGTGGGTGCGTTTCTGGCTGACGGCGGAAGGGCAAGTGGTCGACAAGCTATTCGATGCCAAGGGGGCCGCGCTGGGCTGGTACGCTCCCGTCACGGGTGCGTTTGTGCGCACAGGCAACGAGATTGTGACGGAAACGCTCTTCCTGGGCTTATGGATTGACGTGGACAACCGCATTACCGTCATGGGCGAAGAGGAATTCGACGCCGCCGAAGCCGCCGGCGAATTGACGCCGATCGAGATCGAGCAGGCCGAGTTCAGCATTCGCCGCCTGACCACGGCGGTCGCCGCCTCGCAATTTCCGCCGGCTTTGGTGCGCAACTTCTTGCTCGCATCGAGCGTATCCGCCATGAGCGATGTGAGCGGCCAAGACAAGATCGACACAGACGTTACGCGGCTGGCTAATATGATGGGCGCCGAATCATGATCGCGATCGTCGACTACGGCGTGGGGAATCTACGCAGCGTGTATAAGGCCTTCGAGAGCGTGGCCGGACCGCTGGGCATTCCCGTGGATATCGTCGAGCGTCCCACGGATTTGACGCGCTGGCGCGCGGCGGTGTTGCCGGGACAAGGCGCATTTGGCGACAGTGTCGATAACCTGCGCCGGCAGGGGCTGGAGAAGCCGCTGCTCGACGCTGTGGAGGCCGGTTTGCCGTTGTTGGGCATTTGCGTGGGCATGCAGTTGCTCTTTGACGAAAGTGAAGAGATGGGGCGCCACGAAGGTCTGCACATCATCCCCGGCTTGGTGCGCCGCTTTGCGGACGATATGCCCGATGCGCTGAGCAAGGCGGGCCATACGCTGCGCGTGCCGCAGATCGGGTGGAACCAGCTCCATCGGCGACAGGCGGACCCGCTGCTGTCCGGCATGCCGGACAGCGCTTATGCTTATTTTGCGCACAGCTATTATTGTGACCCCGTGGACGGCTCGGCGACCCTTGCCGCCACCGACTATGGCGTTGAATATGCCAGCGTGGTGCGTTATCGCAATGCCTGGGGCATTCAACCGCACCCGGAAAAGAGCCATACGGTGGGGCTGCGCATCATCGCCAACTTCATGCGCATGGTGACGGAAACGGCAGGGACGCTCGAGAAGCCGCAGGCGAGCTAAGCACCCGGCAACGCTCACGTTGGATTCAGCGTTACTGTAACTCATTCCCCCGATGTGATAGGTTAAGCGCAACTGGGAGATGAAGCCCCAGCATAAACCGCTTCTTTGGCAAGGACATCCTCGTATGGCGCACGCGTTCGCTTCCCGGCT
>JBBSBO010000002.1:0-20043 GCA_038251215.1 Caldilineales bacterium | reverse complement strand
GCCTTTATCGACTCGACCACGACCCAGATCAGCCACGGCGACACGGCCAAAGAGATCGGCGAAATCTATGGGCGCTATTATGACGGCATCGCCATTCGCCAGTGTGACTGGGGCGTCGGCAACGGCTATCTCAACGACGTGGCCCAGGCCAGCCGTGTACCCGTGCTCAACATGCAGTGCGATGTCTATCACCCCTTTCAAATCTTGGCCGATCTCTTGACCATCATCGAAAAGGTGGGCGACCCGCGCGGCAAGACGATCAACGTGAGCTGGGCCTATGCCAGCAGCTACCAGAAGCCCATCTCCGTGCCGCAAAGCCTGATCCTGCAAATGACGCGCTTCGGCATGAATGTGCGCCTGACGCGCCCGCCGGAATATAAGCTGATGCCCGACATCATGCAGCAGGCCCAAGACAACGCGGCCCACTCCGGCGGCAGCTTCGAGGTGCTGGAGGACTTCGACGCCGGCTTTAGGGACGCCGACATCGTCTACCCCAAGAGCTGGGGCGCGCTGTTGACCGCGCCGGGCGACGCCGAGAGCGCAGCCATCGGTCGCCAATACACGGACTGGATCACGGACGAGCGGCGCATGGGCCTAGCCAAACCGAGCGCCATCTACATGCACTGCTTGCCTGCCGATCGCGGCATCGAGGTCACCGACGGCGTGATCGACGGTCCGCAGTCGGTGGTATACGACGAGGCCGAAAACCGGCTGCACGTGCAGAAGGCCGTCATGGCTTTGACCATGCGCTAACTTGACCATGCGCTAACTTGTATAACGAAGCGAGGCGCGCCCCGACGGGCGTCGCCCTTACACACAGAAAGAAGGAAGAAATGACACAGATTCCCGAGTCGCACGCCGATATTTTGCGCAAAAAGTCGTTTGCGCACGTCGCCACGATCAACCCCGACGGCTCGCCGCAGGTGACGCCCGTGTGGGTGGACTATGACGGCGAGTACATTCTGATCGACAGCGCCGCCGGGCGCAAGAAAGATCGTAACCTGCGCGAACGGCCGCGCGTCGCCGTGAGCGTGCAAGACCCCGACAACCCCTATCGTTATCTGGGCGTGGAAGGAGAGGTGGCGGAGATCACCGAGGAAGGCGCAGTCGCGCTCATCCACAAGCTGTCGCACAAGTACAACGGCACGGACTACCCCCTGTCGCCGGACGAGACGCGCGTGATCTACAAGATTCGCCCCACCCGCGTGTGGACAATGGGCTAGTTCGCCCCGGCTTCAACTAAGCGCAAATTCAATCAAGCGCAAAACAGCCACGACTCCGGCGCGCCGGAGTCGTGGCGGTTTTTTGATCTTCGCCCCGGCATGACCGGGCTAAGCTTACTTGAGGGTTAGCTCGATTGGTTCGGGCGCGCTCTTCTCGGGGACCTCCACCTCCAGGGCGGAGCCGCCCTCGGCGCCCACGGTCCACACGCCGGCGGCGGCGGGCAGCACAAACGCGCCAGCGGAAGACGTCTCGCCGGAGGTGCGTGCGCCGTCCTGGCGCTCGCCAAGTACGCGGATGCCGCCCTTGACCGGGTTGCCCTTGTCGTCGACCACTTCACCGGCGATGAATGAAGTCGCCTCGGTATAGGCCAGCGTCACCGGCTCCAGCGCGGCCATGCTCACATCGACCGTCGGGATGGCGGCATAGTAGCCGAAAAGCTGGCAGCGGTCGTTGACGATGCGGCTGTCGCAGCCCACTTCGCTTACCTGCACCGTCCAGATGCCTTCGCTGCCCGCCGCGAACTCCAGCGTGAACATGCCGTCGGCGTCGGTCGTCGCCTCCACGCTCTGGGCGACGTCGCCGGTCGGCGGCAAGGCCGTCACCACCACGTCGCCGATGCCGGCGCCGACTTGGTCAACGACCTGGCCCAAGAGGAGGATGGGCAGGGCGTTGCCCGTCTCGGGGAGGTCGCCGACAGTCTCATTCAACTCGAGGAAAGCCGCCGACATCCAGCCGCGTTTGCCGTCCGGCGCGGCGACTTCCAGCCAGTTGCCGCTGGAAGAGCGGCCCAGCACCGCCACGACCGTGCCCTGCGCATAGCTGCCCAAGCTGTCGGCGTCGGCGTCGGGGCTGGCGCGCAGGACGAGCGCCTGGCTGGTTACGGTAGCCGGCACGGTCTTGCTGACGAGCGCCTCGCCGTCAATCACGACGGGCAAATCCTGCGGCGCGTTCTCCACCAAGAAAGCGGCGACCCACGAGCCGTCGACCAACTGATACCAGGAGCCGTCGACGTTGCGCGCCTGGAGCATCAGGGCCTGCCCGGCGGTCGCCTGGCCGACAATGTCGGCGTCGGTGCTGGGGGCGCTGCGCAGGTTGGCATTGGAGATGGCCGCGGGCACCAGGTCGATGGCGGGCGAGGAGGGCACCGTGATGGCGAGCGTGGTCGTGACGAGCGCAGTGGGCGTCATGGCCTCCGTCTCGGTCATGGTTTCGGTCGCCGTCATGGTCTCGGTCGCCGTCATGACCGGCAGCGAAGAAACGATGTTGAGCGCGGCCAGGGTGGGCGTAAAGACCGCCGGCACGCCTACGGTGATGGTCTGCACCTCGCTGCCCATCAACTGCGCGGCCGCGGCGACGACCGTGGAGATGGGCGCCTGCGCCATCAGCGCGAAGAGGTCGTCCTGTGTGAGCTGCACGGGCACGGTGATGGCGCTACCATCCGTCAGCTCGACGGTGATGTCCAACTGCAAAGCGGTCGGCGATGCCTCTTGCGCGTATACCGCCGGCGTCTGCGCCCAGGCGAAAGACGCCAACAGCAGCGCGGCCAGGACAAAGGCGGACAAAAGGCTGATTCGTATTTGCTTCATGGGAGTATCTCCTCCTCTGTGGTGGACCCAATTCAGGTTATGTAGAATATACTCGCGCACGGTCATTTTGCCAAGATGGGGAAGGGCACGCCACAAACAGCAAAGAACGCAAAGGGCGCGAAGAAAAGCAAACAGCAAGAAAAGGTGGTTCACCACAGAGGCCGCAGAGGATCACAGAGAAAAGCTGGAAGAAGAATGCAGCTAGGGCAGGCGTGACGCCTGCCCTAGCTGCATTTCATGACGAATTGACCGGGTGACGCTTACGGCTTGGCGGCGCCCGGCATGGCCTGCATGGCATCGGCCACCGGCATGCCCGGCATGTCGACCAGACCTTGCATCTTCACCACTTCGCCCGTGCCCGGCGCGCCCTGGCCGTTGACGGTGACATAGGCGTTGCCGTCGGCGTCGAAGTCGATGGAGGTGGGGAAGGACAACCCGTCCATCACAACCTCGGAGGCGTCGCCCGCCAGCACGCGGATGACGGCTCCGCTGTCGGGCGTCGGCCCTTGCTCGCCGAAGACGCCGAACTGCACGGCGTAGAGGTTGCCGTCCGGCCCCATGCGCAAGTCGGTGAGCATGGTCAGCCCGGTAGCGTAGTCGGCCACGTTGCCGTCGGCGTCCACCATCATAACCTTGGCCGAACCTGGGATGAAGGGGAAGCCGGAGAGCAGCGAGACATAGGCCGTGCCGTCGGCATCAAAGGCAATGCCGGTGGGCACGGGGTCCATCTCCATCGCATTGTCGCGCGCCGGGTTGGGCATCGGGCCAGGGATGCCGTCGAACACCGCCTGGAGCGTGACGTCGCCCGTCGCCGGGTCGACCGCGAGCAGCGTGTTGCCGCCTGCGTCCGCCACCCACAGGCGACCGTCAGGTCCTGCCGCCAAGCCATACGGGTGGCTGTCTACGACGAAGCCGCCTGGATTATCGGCCTCCTCCAGGTCCCACGTGGAGGCGACTTCTTCGACGCTGCCGTCCGCCGCGACATGGACGACCGCCGCGGCCAGATCCATGCGGTCCGGGCCGAGGTCTCCCAACCATTGGCCCGAGGTGGCATAGAGTTCGCCGTCCAGCAGGGCCAGGCGCGCGCCGCCCAGTGTGTCCATGCCGACGGAGATGGAGGGGAGCGTGGCGACCTCGGTCTGCGTGCCGTCCGGCGCGATGCGCACGATGCGCGCCGTGTCGCCCATCATTGCCGACCCGACTGATCCCGTGCCGGGGTCTACCCATTCCGCCGTCTGATCGCCGCCCGTGCCCGAGTCAATCACCCAGACGTTGCCGTCGGGGTCGACAAGCACGCCTTGCGGGCTGTTGAAGCCACCGGCGATGGTCTCCGGCAATTGCGGCAGTTCGATCATGCCGAGCTGTGCGAAGAGGTTCAGGTAGTCGGTATAGTCCCAGGCTTCGGTCAGTTTGCCGTCATCGAAGCGCCCCATATAAACGCCGCCGACTGGCTCGCTTCCCTCGTACGGGGTCATGGAGAAGCGGACTGCCACCAGGTCGCCTTCAGCGATCAGGTCTTGGATCTCGACCTGCGAGCCCCCCAGGTTGGCCAGGTCGGCGCGGATATCATCGTAGCTTGTAGCGACAAAATCTTCGGGGAAGGCGCGATGCTCCACAAAATCGGGGGCATACAGTTCTTCGACGCCGTCCAGATTCTGCTGGTTGATGACCTCCTCGACAATGCGGCGCATCGCCGCTTTGTTCGTTTCCAGCGTAGCGTCAACCGGCGCTACCATGTTCATCGCCATCATCGCGGCCAATTCGTCGCCGTTTTCCCAGCTTTCCACGATCTTGCCGTCTTCGATGCGGCTGATGCGGATGCTGGTGAGCGGCAGGTCGCCGTCCATCATCGACAGCGTCAAGCGCGTGACGACGCGATCCCCTTCAGCGACCATATCGTCGATGGTAACGCCCGACAGCTTCATCATGTCGACAAAGTCGGACTCGGTTTGCTTCAAGTCCTCCAGGTCGGCGTAGATCGTGTCTTCTCCGGCGAAGTGTTCGATATAGCCGGGGGCATAAAGCTCGTCGATCACATCGAAATTCTGGTCGTTGACGACTTCTTCAAAGTAACGGGTGACAAGCGCCTTGTTGGCCTCCAGCGTGTCATCTTGCGCGTGGGCGACAGGGCTAAATGCCGGCAGCAATAAACCGGCCAAGACAAAAAGCGCTGCGCACCAGCGCGCAGCCATCCGAACGGAACGAACATGATTCTGCATAATGCGGTTCTCCCTTGAAACTGATTAATTTGTAGAAGGCCGGCTACTGCCGGGCTGCGCTGTGTGGCAACGCAGTCGCGCCAGACCATGCCGGCATTGAAAACAACATGAGCCAACAACATGAGCAAACTACTTGGCCAAACGCAAGGCCTAACGGATCAGGCCAGCCGCTATCCTCCTTTCTATCGGCTTTTGACCGGCATGGTGAACACGGGCGCGTCAAACGATTGCTTTGGGGGATAACCGCATAGCAGTGCAGGAGAGAATGAGGACAGCGGCGGCAGAGAGTATGGCACTTTCGCACTCGACTGTCAATGGCCAGTTTTTTTGACAGGTGCGCTGCTTGACGTGAATTGCCCGCCCTGATTACCCGCTCGCGTAGGCGCATGATACAATGCCGAGTCGCAGCGGCGAGCGGCCGCATTGTCTAGCGCTTGAGCGGGCCGGTAACGCACCTACCGAAAGCAACCCTATTTTTGGCATGAACCGCACAGCTTGGCCTTCACTCCACATGTTCGCAACCGACTTCCTGCACGAGGTGCGGCTGACCGTGGTCATGCCCACCTACAACGAAGCGGACAATCTGCCCGCCATCGCCGAAGCGCTGTTGGCGCTGCCGCTGCCCGCCTTGCAACTGCTGGTGGTGGACGATAACTCGCCGGACGGCACCGGCGCCATCGCAGACCGGCTGGCGCAAGCAGCCAATGCGTCCGGTAACATACGCCCGCGCGTGGCGGTGCTGCACCGGCCCGGCAAGGGCGGCCTGGGCACGGCTTATGTGGAGGGAATGCGCCGCGCGCTGGCGGACGGCGCCGACTTTATCTTGCAAATGGATGCCGACTTCAGCCACTCGCCCGCCTATATCCCGCAGATGCTCGGCGTGATGCTCGCCACGGGCGCGGATGTGGTCATCGGCAGCCGCTATGTGCCGGGCGGCAGCCTGGATGAGGGCTGGAGCGAGTGGCGCCGCTTTGTCAGTTGGTGGGCCAACCTCTACAGCCGCATGATCCTGGGCCTGCGCATCCGCGACATGACAGCGGGCTTCAAGCTGTGGCGGCGGCAGGCGCTGCTCGACATCGGTCTGGACAACATCCGCAGCAACGGCTACAGCTTCCAGGTGGAGATGGCCTATCTGTGCGAGCGGCTGGGCTTCCGGCTGGTGGAAATCCCCATTCACTTTGAGGACCGGCGCATCGGGCACAGCAAGCTCGACATCCCCGTCAAGATCGAATCGGCCTGGCGCACGTGGCAGATCCGCTGGCGCTACCGGAGCTTGCACCGTCGCCTGCCCGCCGCTCGCGCCTTCGACCGCTCCCTCGACCAAGACGCCCCCGGCGGAATAGAACACGGATAAACGCGGATTTGGGGCTGCCTAGATTCTGCCGATTATGTTATGATCTGGCTGACCACAGATTGGATAGCTCGGTTGGATCCGCATAAGTGGGAATGTTTCGCCGGCTATGAAGCCGGCTGGTAAAAGGAACGAACATGTTTGCAGTTCTCTATGAAACGTCGCAAGAGTGGCCGCAGTCCGGTCGCCTGAAAGTACGTCTGCCTGCCGTCACGCTCGAGGTGACGATTTCGCCGGACGTCGCTACCCGCCGCGCCAATGCCTATCTGGGCTTGGAAGTTGGGGTGCTGATTGCGGCGGGCAATCCGATGCTGCTGGTAAGCGAGCGCCCGCTGTGGCGCATGACGGCCTCCATCCATCTTCCCCACACAGGTCGCATCGGCGACATCGGCTATATTGATGTTGACGCACAGAGCGGCGCTGTCGTTGCTCTGACTGCCGACCAGATCGCGACGCTCCAAGAACGAGCCACTGCCCTTGCTCGCCGTTTCGCACCAGAGACAGCGCCGGCAGTCTGACTGCCTGGCCGCATGCGCCGCGATGGCGCTGGAATTCATCCACATCTCCGTTCCCTATTCTCGCCTGCTTGAACTGCTGCGCATCACAGAATATGGGTCTGCCTTCCGCAACCTCTACGCGCTTGAATCGCTAGGGGCTTCTATTTATGTAGCAAAAGGCAGCATGGACGAGTTGAATGCTCACCTAACAGACGGTCGCCCGCTTCTGGCCTTCGTGAATACTGGACAACTCCATTCGTACTGGAAAGTAACAACTAACCATGTTGTCGTGGCGATCGGATTCCAAGACAACAAAGTATTCGTGCATGACCCGTACTTCGCAACAGGATGTATAGAAATTGATGCCGGCGAATTTGAACTAGCATGGCTAGAGCAAGATTATCTCTACGCAGTGATTGAGCGGCGCGTATGACCCACCTGCTGCGCCGGCATCGCGGCGACTTGCTCGCGCTGCTCGTCCTCTTCATTCTGCCGCTGCTGTGGTTTGCGCCCACGCTCTTCCCCGCGCTCACGGGGCACACGCTGCTGCCCTACGACAACCTCTACGCCTTTGAGCCGTGGCGCAGCCTCCAGCCCAACCTGATCCCGCACAACGAACTGCTCAGCGACCTGGTGCTGGAGAACGCGGTGTGGAAGCTGCACATCCGCCGCACGCTCGCCGCGGGCCAACTGCCGCTGTGGAACCCGCAGATCTTCACCGGCCTGCCCTTTTTGGCCGCGGGCCAGGCCAGCACCTTCTACCCGTTCAGCCTGCTCTTTGTCATTTTACCGTTGGAGATGGCCTACGCCTGGTTCACCGCCCTGCAAATCGGGCTGGCGGGGGCCAACATGTATGTGCTGGGGCGCGTCCTGCGTCTGCGCCCGCTGCCCGCGCTGCTCGGCGGCGTACTCTTCATGTTCAGCGGCTTCCTCATCGTCAGCGTGGTCTTCACCATGTTCCTGGCGGCCGCGGCGTGGCTGCCGCTGATCCTGGCGATCGTCGAGATGATCGTGCGCAAGCAGGAGGAGAAGGGTCTCGCCGGCTACAGCCCCATCCCCTACGTGGCGATCGGCGCGGTCGCCATCGGCGTCAGCGCGTTGGCGGGCCATCCCGAGCTGATTTACTACACGATGTTGGTGACCGGGGCCTATTCGTTTGTGCGCCTCGTGGCGGCCTGGCGCCATTTGCGCGCTTTGCACGAGGCCGAGGCCGGACCGGTCGCACGAGGCGGCGACTCCCCGGCGGGGCGTGTGGCGATGCTGGGCGTGTGGCTGCTCGTCATGGCCGCGCTGGGTCTGGCGTTGGGCGCCATCCAACTGCTGCCCTTGCTGGAGCTGCTGCCGCAGAACTTCCGCGCCGGCTCCGCCGGCCTGGAGCAGGTGCGGGGCTGGGCGTGGCCCTCGCGCCAGGTATTGACCTTCTGGCTGCCCGATGTCTTCGGCAACCCCAGCCATCACCGTTGGCTGGACTTGTGGGCGGGGCGCTGGACGCCCGTCACCGTCAACGCCCTGGGCGAGCCGATCCACACCCTCTTTTGGGGCATCAAGAACTATGTGGAGGGCGGCAACTACCTGGGCACCGCCGCCTGGCTGCTGGCTGCGATCGCGGTCCTTGCCGCGGCAGTGCGCGCCGTTCGCCCGCCGGCCCCGCCCGCGCCGCGCCCACTGGACATCGAACATGCCCCGCGCCCGGTCCACGTGTGGTTTTTCGCGGCGCTGGCGCCGATCTCGCTGCTCTTCGCCTTCGGCACGCCGCTGTACGCGCTGCTCTTCTATGGCCTGCCCGGCTGGAACCAACTGCATAGCCCCTTTCGCTGGGTCTTCCCCTTTACCGTAAGCATGGCGCTGCTGGCGGGCATGGGGCTGCAAGAGCTGCTGATCCTGGCAGAGAAGCGCGCTGTCCCCTTGATTCCCGGCGCACAAGGCCGGGACTGGGCGCGCATCTTGGCAACGAGCGTAGCTTGGCTGGGCGTGGCGGCTGGGATCGGTGCGCTGGCGCTCGTCGCGGCGGGCCTGCTGCGCCCCGAGCCGTTCTTCGCGCTGAGCGAGCGCGTGATCGCGAGCAGCGACCTGGCGCAAATGGCCTTCGCCGACGGGCGCATGTTCTGGGGCTACCAGAGCATGAACTTGGCGCGCTTCGGCCTCTTTGCGCTGCTTGCCGCCGGGCTGATCTTGGCGCTGCTGGGGTCGCGACGGGCATCGCCTACGGCGCGGCGTGCCGTCCCATTGATTGCCGGCGCGCTGATTGCCGTAGCCCTCGCCGACCTGTTCGTGGCGCATGGGCGCTTCAACCCGGCTGCAGACGTGGCCCTGTCGCCGCTCAACGCCGAGGCGCAGCCGCCTGTCGTGCGCTTCCTCAACACGTATACGCAACAGGCGGAAGATCCCGCGCAGGGCGTCCTACCCTGGCGCTTTACGACGTTCAACGCGCCCGGCGAAAAGACATTCAACGCCAACGCCGGCATGTACTACGGCTGGCAGGACCTGCGCGGCTACGACTCCACCATCCCCAGCCAATACGTGGCGCTGATGAACCGCCTGGCGTCGCAGGACAACGAGCTGCTTTACAACCGCATCGGCCCGCTCTATGCCAACCAGGGCGGCGATGTCTATGCCGCGCTCGACAACCCGCTGCTGGACCTGCTCAACGTGCGCTACATTCTGAGCGAGCACTATATCCCCAACCCGCAGTGGCAAGAGATCTATCGTGATGAGGCCATCGGCGTCTACGAGAACCGTGAAGTCTTCCCGCGCGCCTGGATCGCGTCCGAGGCGCGCGTCGCCCCGGCACAGGCGCAGCCCTTGCTGGAGACGGACTTGCGCCGCGTCGTCTTTGTGGAGCAGACGCCCGCCGCCGAGCACGCGCTGATCCCGTCCGACCCGCAGCTCGCCGAGGCGCGCATCAGCCGCTACACCGCCAACGATGTCTTCGTGGATGTCAACCTCAGCGACCGCGGCTGGCTGGTGCTGGGCGACGCCTACTTCCCCGGCTGGAAGGCCTTCGTGCGCCCCTTTGGGGCCGACGAGAGCCAAGAGCAGGAGTTGCCGCTCTACCGGGCCGACGCCGCGCTGCGCACCGTCTATCTGGAGCAGGCCGGGCAGTGGACCGTGCGCTTCGTCTACTCGCCTATGAGCTTCAAGGTCGGCCTCTATCTCAGCTTCCTGGCGGGGATGAGCCTGCTGCTGCTGGCGCTCTATTGGGCGTGGGGCCGCTTCTATCGCCCGGAGAACAGCGCGGGCGATGTGCGCACGGTCGCCAAGAATTCGCTCGTGCCTATGACGTTGAACCTGCTCAACAAGGCGGTGGATTTCGCCTTCGCCATGCTCTATGTGCGCATCCTGGGGCCGGAGGGCACGGGCAGCTATGCCTTTGTGGTGGCCTTCTACGGCTTCTTCGAGATCGTCAGCCGCTATGGGCTGGGCACGCTGCTGACGCGCGAAGTGGCGGCGAACAAGAACAACTCCAGCCGCTACCTGACCAACGTGCTGGGGCTGCGCACGCTGTTGTGGCTGAGCAGCCTGCCGCTGATGGCGCTGGCGGCCTTCGGCTTTTGGGGCGTGGGCCGTGTGAGCTTTCTCGACGCCAGCGGCATCGGCGCACAGGAGCTGACCGCCATCGCCATCTTTGCCGTGGCGATGCTCTTTTCCAACTGGAGCGACGGCTTCAGCAGCATGTTCCTGGCCTTCGAGAAGATGGAATACCCGGCGGGCCTGGCGAGCGCGGTCGCCCTGCTCAAGGTGACGCTGGGCGCGCTGGTGCTGCTGCTGGGCTGGGGCTTTGTGGGGCTGGCGGGCGTGAGCCTGTTCGTCAACATCGTCGCCATGATCTGGCTCGCCCTGCTCATGCGCGTCACGCTCTTCCGGCCGGAGTGGCACTGGGATTGGCCCTTGCAGCGCTGGATGCTGCGCGTGAGCGGGCCGCTGATGCTCAACCACCTGCTGGCGACCATCTTCTGGCGCATCGACGTGTGGATCCTGCGCCCATTGGCGGGCGCGGCCGCGGTCGGCCTGTACAGCGTGGGCCTGAAGTATCTGGACGGCCTCAACATTATCCCCAGCGTCTTCACGCTGGCGGTCTTCCCGTTGATGAGTCGCTATGCGCAGCGCGAGCGCGAAAGCCTGCGCCGCGCCTATCTGATCGCGCTGCGCCTGCTGCTGATGGTCAGCCTGCCCATCGCCGCGGCGGTGATGTTCCTGGCGACGCCGCTGGTGTGGCTGGTGGGCGGCGCGCAGTATCTCAACGTGCCGCTGGCTATCCACTTGATGGGGCAAACGTTCACGGTGCAGGGCGGCTCGGACCTGGCGCTGCGGATCATCATCTGGAGCATCCCCATCGGCTTTGTCAACAGCGTCACGCAATATGTGCTGATCGTGGTGGACCAGCAGCACTTCCTGACGCGCGCCTTCCTGCTGGGCGTGGTTTTCAACATTGTGGGCAACCTGATTTTCATCCCCATCTTCGGCTATGCGGGCGCGGCGGTGGTCACCATCCTCAGCGAGTTCAGCCTGCTCTTCCCCTTCTACTACAGCGTGCGCCGCCACGTGGGGCCTGTGCCCTGGCTGCGCATTGCCGCGGCGCCGGCGGGCGCGCTGGCCTTGATGATCGCGGTCACCTACTTGTTGCAACGCATAGGCCTCAACGTGTGGGGCGCGGTGGCGGCGGGCGGCGGCGTCTATCTGCTGGCGCTGGGACCGCTGGGCGCCTTCCGCGGCGACGACATGGCGCTGATTCTGGACGCGCTGCCCCTGGGCGCGCTGCGACGCCTGACCGCGCGGCAGGCACGGGCGTAAAAGAGCAAACCGCAAAGACGCAAAGGGCGCGAAGAAAAACAACAGCAAGAAAAGCAAAATCAACCGCAGACATGCAGAGCACGCAGAGGCTATGAGGTATCCGCGTTGATCCGCCAAATCCGCGCCATCCGCGTTCTATTTCGTCTCGTGTTGACCCAACAGCCATCCCGCACTACACTATAGTCACAGGTTCATCTCGGCCCCATAGCCAACCCTTTACCAGCCACCGTCACCACCCACCGGAGCGAGCAGCCATGATCCAGCCGAGTCTTCCCCGCAAAAAAACCAAGATCGTCTGCACGATCGGCCCGGCGTCCGACAGTCCGGAGACGGTGGAGCAGATGCTGGTCGCCGGCATGAACATCGTGCGCCTCAACTTTGCCCACGGCGACTTCGACAGCCACCGGCGCACGATCCAGACGGTGCGCGCCGCCGCCGCCGCCCGCGGCGAACGCGTCGCCATCATGGGCGATCTGCCCGGCCCCAAGATGCGCATCGGTCAACTGGCGCAGGAGTCGATCGAGCTGGTGCGCGGGCAGCACTTTATCATTCAGACCGATGAGATCGTGGGCACGCAAGAGCGCGTGTGCATCAACTTCCCCAACCTGCCGGAGGTGGTGAAACCCGGCGACCGCATCTTCATCAACGACGGCATGGTGCAGGTCGTCGTGATGTCGGTCGAGGGCAACGAAGTGCATACCGAAGTTCATGCGGGCGGCGAGCTGCGTTCGCACAAAGGCGTTAACTTCCCCGGCATCGACCTCGGCATCCTCGCCTTCACCGACGACGACAGGAAATTCCTGGAATTCTCGGCGCAAGAAGATCTGGACGCCGTCAGCCAGTCCTTTGTGCAGGACGCCGAGGACATCCAGGCTGTGCGCGACGCCGCCGATGCGTTGGGCTATCGGCCGGTGATCATCGCCAAGCTGGAGCGGGCCAAAGCGCTCGAAAACTTGGACGCCATCATCGATTGCGCCGACGGCATCATGGTGGCGCGCGGCGACCTGGGCGTGGAAGTGCCCTTGGAAGAGATGGCGATCATCCAGAAGGATATGATCTTCCGCGCCAACCTGGCGGGCAAGCCGGTCATCACCGCCACACACATGCTGGAGTCGATGACCACGCACAGCCGCCCCACGCGCGCCGAAGCCACCGACGTTGCCAACGCCATCTTGGACGGCACCGACTGCCTCATGCTCTCCGGCGAGACCGCCATCGGCGAGTATCCGGTGGAGGCCGTGCAGATGATGGGCGACATCGCCGCCTACACCGAGGTCAACCGCCCGCGCAACGTCGTGGCGGATCGGCTGGCGGAGGCCATGAACAAAGACGAAATCGGTCTGCGCGACCTGATTGCGTTGAGCATCAACAATATTGTGCGCCGTCTGCGCCCGGCGATTGTTTTTGCGCCGACGGTCAGCGGCGAGACGGCGCGGCGCGTGGCGCGCTTCCATCTGCCCGTCTGGATCGTCGCCGCCAGCCCGGAGGAAGCCACGGCGCAGCGCTTGCAGTTCACCTACGGCGTGCTGCCGGAGCGCCTGCCCATGCGCCCCGACAGCTGGGAGATGTATGTCCACCACTGGGTGGAGCGCTACCATGTGGAAGGCGACCTGGCGCTGTTGACGCGCGGCACGTCTTCGTATCATAAGCTCGGCGCCAACATGCTCGAACTGATCGACCTCGACAAAGATCGCATTAACCCGGTGTGGTAGGAGCGATCTTTGGATTTACACATTGTGTTATAGTATGGTGGGCAAACTCGCCTGGGGGAGATTCAATTTACGATCATGCCCCAGATAAGCCGCTTCTTTGGCATAATCATATACATGTATTTCAACGATCACGCACCCGCTCATTTTCATGCCGAGTATGGCGAATTTGAAGCGGTCTATATCATCGACACGTTGGAAACGATGCGCGGTGAATTGCCACGCCGCGCACATGGAATGGTGCTCGAATGGGCAACGTTGAATCGAGAGGCGTTGAGAGATAATTGGAACCGCGCGCAAATGATGGTTCCGCTGGTCTCTGTTCACCCTCTTGAATAGAAGTGTTTCCCTGGTAAGGAGGCCGCATTGACTAAACTAGGCCCGCGCAGGCGCGTTGTAAAAGCCACGCCGCTGCACGATCATTTTGTGACGTTGGAGTTCGACGACGGTTCCCAAAAAACCGTCGATCTGACGCCTTTTCTGCATGGCCCGATCTTCGCGGAGATCCGCGCCCACCCCGCCCTATTTCGCAAGGTAGGCATTGCAGGCGGTACTGTCGCCTGGCCCAACGGCGCAGACATCGATGCGGACGTTCTCTACTACGACCTCTCGCCGGCGTGGATGCAAGAAGCGCAGAAAACAACATCTTGATGATCCGCCAAGATGATCTATCGAGGTGATTCATCGAGACAACTCCCCTTTGACCCTAAACGCCTAGCCGCTTGCCGTGCGTAAACTGACGCTGCTCCTGCTCGCCCTGGCCCTTGCCCTCTATGCTGCCGCCGTCGTCGCCGGCGTCGAGAGGATGGCGGGCTATGTGCTGCGCGACGGGCTGATCCTCTTCGCCCTCGCCGCCGCGCTTTTCGGCCTGGCGGGGGATGCGCTGCCCGCCGCCGCCTTGACGGGCAGCCTGCGCCGTTGGTCTTTGACGGGGCGCATCCTGGCGGGGCTGGCGCTGGGCGGGGCGCTGATCGCCGCGCTGCTCGGCCTGGGCAGCGCGTGGGGGCTGGCTGCCTGGCAGGCGGCCCTGCTCGCGCTGGCGATCGGCGTGTGGCTGCCCGGCGAGCCGCTGCACGAGGGCCTGCCCGCCTATCGCTGGACGACCGACGCCGCGGGCAAGTGGGTGCGCCGCACGCTGCGCGGCGACCACGCCCCTTTGGGGCGAGCCGAGGCCGCCTACGCGCTGGGTCTGCCCGCCCGCGGCCTGCTCGCCGTCGCGCTGCTGATCGTGGGCGGCGCCGGCGTTTTCCTGCGCCTGTGGCGGCTGGGCGAGCTGCCCGCGGGCTGCATGGGGCTGGAATGCACGCAGGCGCTCGCCCTGGTCGACGGCGCCGCGCCCGGCCTTTCGCTCTTTGACCTGACAGCGCACCTCTTCTTTCGCATCACGCAGGACGGGCTGCTCAGCCTGCGCCTGGCGGGCGCGGCGCTGGGCATCCTCACCTTACCCACCTTCTATTGGGCGGCGCGACCGCTGGATCGCTTCGGCGGCGGCGCTCTGGCCGCGATGCTGCTGGCGCTGAGTCCCTGGCACGTGTGGGCCGGGCGCACGTCCGACCCGTGGATGGCGGCTCCGCTGCTGATCGCGCTGGCGCTGGGCGCGGGGCTGCGCGCGGCCGGCAGCCTCGACCGCAGCTGGTGGTGGGGCGCCGGCCTGGCCTTTGGTCTGCCCATCCTGCTGGGCGGGTCGTTCTCCACCGCCGCCCTGGCGTGGATGCTGCTCGCCGCGGGCGTGGGCGCGTGGAGCCTCGCCGCCTCGCCGCCGGGCGAGCGCGCGCCGCTGCCCGCGCGCCTGCTCAACGTGGCGGCATTTCTGGCTGCGGCGGCGGTCGCCGGCCTGCCGGGGCTGACGGCGGCGGGCGCGGCCGCGAGCGCGCCCAGTACGGACGCAGACCCCGCCGCGGCGAGCAGCCTGTCCACGCTTTTGACCGGCCTGCTCTATGGCGGCGGCGCCGCGTTCGACTACTTTCTGAGCAACCCGCTCCTTGCCGCGCTGCCGGCGGCGTTGGCCGCGCTCGGGCTGGGACGGCTGGCGCGCTCGCTGGCGCAGCCGCGTGCCGTTTTGATTGCGGCCGGGCTAGCGGCCAGCGTTGTCGCCCTGGCGCGCGTCGACGCGGCAGGCATCCCCGCGGCGAGCCTCGGCCTGGTGTGGATGCCCTTCCTGTTCCTGGCCGCGGCCCTGGCCCTCGACGGCCTGCTGCAAGCCTTCATCACGGCCTGGCATGCGCTGATCCCGGCGCGCACGGCCGCGGTTGCGGCGCTGGCGTTGATCCTGCTCGTGAGCGCCGGCCCGGCGCTGGGCATGGCGCGCGGCTTGCAAGGGGCCAACTCCGCCGCGCTCACTTCGGCGGACGCCGCCATGGGCCGTTGGATCGCGCGCTGTCTGGCCGCGCCCAGCCTGGCCGCCTGTGTCTATGGCGAGGAGGGCGTCCCCGCCGACCCATCCTTCCAGCCCACCTTCTACGCGCCGGCCTCGGCGCTGGAGCATCCCTCCACGCGCCTGCTGCTGGGCGCGGCCGCGGGCACGGACGCCGCGAGGTCGGACCAAGTGCGCGTACTCGACGTGGCGCGCGATATTCCGCCCAGCCGCATGCCGCCGGGCGCGCTGCTCTATCTGGCGCCGATCGACAACCAGCCGCTGATCAGCCTGCTCCAGCAGATCTATCCCCACGCCGAGACGCAAGCCCAGCCGCGCAGCGACGGGCCGACGCAGTTCGTCGTGGTCGCCGTCCCGCCGCAAGATTTGGCCGAGCGCCAGGGCCTGGAGGGGCAGGTTTTCGCCGGCGTCAACTTCGGCGCTAACTTGGGCGACAGCGTGGGCGACAATACCGGCGAAGTCGAAGCGGCGACCGTGCGCCGGGACGGGCCGCTCCAGTTCGACTGGGACGCACAGCCGCCGCTCGACGGCCCGCTGAGCGTGGTGTGGCAAGGGTCGCTGCGCGTGCCCGCGGCGGGGTTGTACGCCTTTGCCGTCGACCTGCCGCCCGCGGCGGACGGTACGCCACCCTCCTTTACCTTGCAGCTCGATGACCGCCTCGTGCTGGACGCGGACTTGGGCCTGCTCGAAAACGAATATACGCTGGCACAGGGCTTTTATCGTCTGGCGATGCGCTATCGCGCCGAGCAGCCCGGCGGCGACTGGCAAGTGCGCTGGCGGCTGCCCGGCGGCGAGTGGCAGGTCATCCCCCGCGCCGCGCTCTACAGCCCCGCCCTGCCCGACGTCGGCCTGCTCGGCTCCTACTATGCGGGCGACAATTTCCAGGGGCCGACGCTGGCCGTGCGCAAGGACTTCATCCTGGGCGCGCAGGCCGACCTGCCGCGGCCCTACAGCGTGCGCTGGGAGGGCAAATTGGCGGCCCCGCGCGGCGGCGAGTACCTCTTCGCCGTCACCAGCAACGGCTATGTGCGCATGACCGTGGACGGCCGCGAGCTGCTCGCCTATACGCCAGACGCCCTCGACCCCGCCGCCGCGGTCTTCAGCCAGGCGGCCATTTACCTGCCCCGCGGCTGGCACGACGTGGAGATCCACTATGTGCCCGCCGAGCAGCAGCCGCACCTGCGCCTGCTGTGGCAGCCACCGGGCAGCTCGCCCACGCTGCTCTTCAGCCGCTATCTGCGCCCCTTCCTAGGCGAACTCTATGCGGGCGACGCGCAGCTGCCGCCCGCGCCCGATCTGCTGGACGCGCGCCTGGGCGATGACGCCTTCGCCCTCTCCTATGTCAGCGACCTGGCGCGGCCGCAGACCGTATTCCCGCCCATGAACTTGCCGCCGCTGCTTTTGGAAGAAGTGTGGCGCGTGGACAACGGCTGCGGCGACGGCCCTACCCAGTTGAACGCGCCGCACGGCGTCGCCCTCGACGCGCGCGGCAGCACGGCAGCCGGTGCGGCAGGCGGCGCACCGGCGCGGCGCGTCTACGTGGCGGACAGCGGCAACCGGCGCGTCCTCGCCTTTGGCCTGGACGACGGCGCGCCCGCCGGCGTCTACGGCGCGGGGGCGTTCGCGGAATTGGCGGATGTGGCGCTGGGTCCCGCCGGCGAGCTGCTCGCCCTAGATGCCGTCGCCGAGCCGCTGGTGCGCATCGACGCCGCCACGGGCGAGTTGGCCGCGCTGAGCCTTGATGCAACGTTCTACCGCCCGCGCGGCCTGGATGTGGACGCGCTGGGGCAGATCCTAGTGGCGGACACCGGCGGCGGGCGCATCGTGCTGCTGGGCGCCGCCGGGCGGACGCTCGCCCAGTTCGGCAGCGTGGAGACCGCGCTGGGCCAGGCGCAGCCGGTCGACGCGCTGGCCGCGGCCAACGGCTCGCTGTGGGCCGTCACGGCGGAGGACGGGCGGCTGTGGCGGCTGGACGATCTGGCGAGCATCGCCGCCATCCCGCGCGCCAACACGCTCGACGGCCCGCACCTCGCCGGCCTGGACGACGGCAGCTTCTTCGTCACGGACCCCGCCGGGCGCAGCGTCCGCTACCACAGCGCCGGGGGGCAACCGCTGCGCCAGTTCGCCTACGGCGAAGCCTTCGTCAACCCCACAGGCATCGGCGCGGGCGAGGCGGATGGCTACGTCTACCTCGCGATCAGCGACAGCGCGGCCTGCACGCTCTCGCTGTGGCGCGGCGCCTCCGCCGGCCTGCGCCAGTAGATCGGGCGCCCCTTCTTCTCGCCAGGAGAATATTCCGCCGGCGAATATCCTATTGCCTGGGAATCAACCATTCAGGTACAATGTGGCCGCGAGGCGCGGCTTGCTTGTGAGCGCTATGGCTTGAAATCGAGGATACGCGATGTCCACTGCCTTTCAGATCAAGCGCCGCTATGGACCGCCATGCCGCTCGATCAACTGATCCTTCTCGCCATCATCATCGCCTCGTCGGTTCTCTATGCCACGCGCTGGCTGCCCTTCGAGGCGACTTCGATCCTGGTGATCACGAGCATCGCGCTGACCGGCTTGCAACCGCCGGAGCAGGCGCTGGCGGGCTTCGCCAGTTCCGCCACGCTGACCGTGGGCGCCATGTTTGTGCTGAGCACGGGGCTGGTGCGCACGGGCGCGCTGGAGACGGTCACGATCAACCTCTCGCGCTGGTCGAACGGCAGCCCGCGCCGCCTGCTCATGCTCCTGGCGGTGACCGTGCCGCTGGGCAGCGCCTTTGTCAACGACACGCCGGTCGTGGTCATGCTCATCCCGGTGGTACTCTCGCTGAGCGCGCAGTTCGGCATCCGCCCCTCCAAGCTGCTCATCCCGGTGGCCTACTTCGCCATGCTGGGCGGCGCGCTGACTATCTTCGGCACGAGCACCAACATCCTGCTCGACGACCTCTATCGTCGCGCCGGCGGGCCTGGCTTTGAGGTTTTCACCTTCACACCGTTGGGCGTGATCTACGCCGCGGTCGGCGGCGCGTTCATGATTCTTTTCAGCTACCGCCTCCTGCCCGAGCGCTCTTCGCTCTCGGAGTTGACGAGCAGCCGCCAGACCTCCACCTACATCACCGAGATCTTGATCGAGCCGGCGAGCACCGTGATCGGGCAGCCGGTCGAGGAGGCCTTTGCGCGCATCGCCCGCGCCGGGCAGCGCCAAGAGCCGCCCGAAGCCGCGCCGCGCCATCGCCGCCTGCAGCGCCGCCTGCCCGCCGAGGCCGCGCCCGACGGCGTCAACAATTCCGTCGAGATGCTGGCCGTCTTTCGCCATGACCGCGTCTACCAGGCGGAAGAGACGCGGCATCTGCTCTTGCAGGCAGGCGATTCGCTGATGGTGGCGGGGACAGCCAAGGAGATCGCGCAGTTCCTGGAATCGACGCACAGCGTGCTGGCTTCCGTGCTGGTGGACGGCGAGCGCGCGCCGATCAGTAGCATCGAGACCAAAGTCATGGAGGCGGTGGTGCTGCCCGACTCGCGCCTCAACGGGCGGCTGATCGCCGACATCGAACTCAACCGCCTGTTCGGGGTGAAGATCATGGGCGTGCAGCACCAGGGGCGGCGACTGGTGCGCGGGCTGCGCAACCTGCGCCTGGCGAGCGGCGACTTGCTGCTTTTGCAGGGCGAGCCGGCCAATTTGCACGCCGCGGGCGACGCCGAGCAGCTCCTGCTGGTGGAAGGCGTCGACCAATCCATCCTGCGCCAGCGCAAAAACCGCCTGGCGCTGCTGATCATGCTCGGCGTGATCTTGCTGGCGACGCTTACGTCCGTGCCCATCGTGATCCTGGCGCTCACCGGGGCGGGGCTGATGGTAGTGACGCGCTGCCTGCGCGCCGACGAGGCGCTGCGTTCGCTGGAGCCGCGCGCGCTGCTGCTGCTCGCCTCCGCCATCCCCATGGGCCATGCCATGGAGACGACGGGGCTGGCGCAGTCCGCCGTGGACCTGCTGCTGGCGGTGCTGGGCACAGCCAGCCCGGTGATCTTCCTGTCGCTGTTCTATCTGCTCGCCAACTTGCTGGCGCAGTTCATTTCGGCCAAAGCCGTGGCGGTGCTCTTCACGCCGATTGCCCTGTCGTTGGCGGCGACGCTGGGGCTGAACCCCACGGCGCTGCTGATCGCCATCGCCTTTGCCACAGCCTCCAGCTTCCTCACGCCCATGGGTCACCAGGTCAACGCCATTGTCATGGGGCCGGGCAGCTACACCTTCAGCGACTACCTGCGCATCGGCCTGCCCATGACAATCCTGATGTGGCTGACGGGCAG
>JBBSBO010000001.1:0-24715 GCA_038251215.1 Caldilineales bacterium | reverse complement strand
TGTCGGCTCGTCACATCCTGGGGCCGTAGTAGGTCCCAAGGGTTGGGCTGTTCGCCCATTAAAGTGGTACGCGAGCTGGGTTCAGACCGTCGTGAGACAGGTCGGTCTCTATCCGCTGTGGGCGTAAGGGAATTGAGGAGAACTGCCCCTAGTACGAGAGGACCGGGGTGGACAGACCGCTGGTGTGCCAGTTGTACTGCCAAGTGCACGGCTGGGTAGCTAAGTCTGGCATGGATAACCGCTGAAAGCATCTAAGTGGGAAGCCAGCTCCGAGATAAATTCCCTCACAGGATAACCTGGTAAGTGCGCTGGAAGACGACCAGCTTGATAGGCGGGACGTGTAAGGGCAGTGATGTCCTCAGCGAACCCGTACTAATGCACGAGGGCTTAATCTACACTACGACTTATATCAGTGGAACGAGTCAGATTGTAGCAACTGTGAAGAACCTAATCCTAATCAGTTTTTAGCGTGCGAACGCCGGCGTGCCAACGCCAGGCGCGCAGCTTAACAGCTCGAATTAACAGAGCTGCTTAACAAAGCAATAAATGCGACACACCCAAGCGTCTCGAGGGTGACGCCCCGGTGCATCGGCGAGGCTGTAACGGCCCGACTGATACGCTGTGCGGGCGAGCTAACCTGAAAAAGACGGCGAGGCGGTGTGTTGGTGATAGAAGCGGCGGGGGTACACCCGGCTCCATCCCGAACCCGGAAGTTAAGCCCGCCAGCGCCGATGGTAGTATGCGGGCAACTGCATGCGAGAGTAGGTCATCGCCAACTCAACCCCACCCCGCCGTTCTTTTTATTGCCAGGATTTCTTCAGAGATTGTCGGCCATATCGCCGTTTTTCGTGCTCGAGTAGGTTGCGCCCTCCTCGGCGGCGTGTTAGAATCGAACGACGGAACGACGGACAACTCTTTTCCGCGGTTGGTGAATGGACGAAGATAAACCGCCCAGTTCGTGCGGGCGCCGGATATCAGACCGGACAGTTAACCGAATAATAAGATGGAATTATCAACCAGACCGTATGCTGGCAAGCGTGCGCGTCTGGTTTTTTATTTGTTTTCATAGTCGGCGGGGAGAAGCGTTGTGCGTACGGCAAATGTGATATTGGCGGCGGGCTTCGGCACGCGTATGAAGTCAGACTTGCCCAAGGTGCTGCATCCGCTGCTGGGCAAGCCCATGGCGCTGTGGGCCGTGGACATGGCGCAAGCCGTCAGCGGGCGAGCGCCGGTCGTCGTGGTGGGGCATGGGCGCGAGCAAGTGGAGGCGCTGCTCGACGGCTGCGCGCAGTTCGTGGAGCAAAAGGAACTGCTGGGCACCGGTCACGCCGTGCTCCAGGCGCAGCCCGTGCTAGAGGGGCAGGCCGAGGCCGTGGTTGTGACGTATGGCGACATGCCCCTCTTGCGCGCCGAGACGGTGCGCGCGCTCGTCGAGTTGTTCGCCCGCGCACGGCAGGCCGACGCCCAAACGGCGCTGGCGATGTTGACGGTCACGCGCGACGATCCGCAGGGCTTTGGCCGCGTGGTGCGCGACGCCCGCGGCGAGGTGACGGGCATCGTGGAGGAAGCCGCTTGTACGCCGGAGCAGCGGGCGCTGCGCGAACTGAACCCCGGCGTCTACTGTTTCGATGCCGCGTGGCTGTGGCAAAACCTACCGCAGATCCCGCTCAGCGCTAAGGGCGAGTATTACTTGACCGACTTGGCGGGCCTCGCCGCGGCGCAGGGATGCCGCGTGGCGACGATGGCAGCGCCCCTGGACGAAGTCAACGGCATCAACACGCGCGTGCATTTGGCCGCGGCGGCGCAGGTATTGCGCAGCCGTATCCTAGAGGGACATATGCTCAACGGCGTGACGGTCGTTGACCCCGCGACGACTTACGTGGATGCCGTTGTGCAGATCGGGCAGGACACGGTGCTGTTGCCCGGCGTGATGCTGGAGGGGAACACGATCATCGGCGGCCATGCGACCATCGGCCCCTACAGCCGCGTGGTAAACAGTCGCATTGGCAGCCGCTGCCAGGTGCAAAACTCGGTGATGGAAGATGCCGTGATGGAAGATGACTGCCAAATCGGCCCGTTCGGTCATCTGCGCAAGGGCGCGCATCTGGCGCAGGGCGTACACATGGGCAATTTTGGCGAGGTGAAGAACAGCTATCTGGGGCCGGGCGCCAAGATGGGCCATTTCAGCTACATGGGCGACGCGCAGGTGGGCGCCGACGTGAATATCGGCGCGGGCACGATTACGTGCAATTATGATAGGGCGCACAAGCACCGGACGGTGATCGGCGACGGCGCCTTTATCGGCAGCGATACGATGCTGGTGGCGCCGGTGGAGATAGGCGAGGGCGCCAAGACCGGCGCCGGCGCGGTAGTGACCCACGATGTGCCGCCGCACGCGGTCGCGGTGGGCGTGCCTGCACGGCTGCGCCCTGCTTCGGGCAGCCGGCCCCAGGAAAGTTGAAGCGCACGCGCGGTTAGCGTGTTTTGTTCGGTGTATTGTATAGGAGTGAATGGTGGAACCTGACCCGTTATCTTTGATCGTCTTGGCGCTCGCGCTGCTGGCTGTGGGCTTGGCGGTAGTGATGGAGCTGGCCTTGACGATGGCGAGCCGCAGCGAGATTCGCAAGCGGAGTGAAGAGGGAGATCGCCGCGCGGCCATCGCCGAGCGACTTTTGCGTGAGCCGGATCAGTTGTTTGTGGCCTCGATGCTGCTGACCACGGCGGGGCTGGTAGCCGCGGGGGCGGCGCTGGTGCGCATGTTGCCCGCCGCGGCGACGACGGCGCAGGTGGCATGGGCTGTAGCCGCAGCGTGGATCGGCTTTGCTGTGGTGCAGGTGCTGGGGCGCGCCGTGGTCGTGCGTCGCCCGCTGCCAATTGCCCTGCACGCCGCGCCGGTGATGCAGACGTTCTCGCGCCTGCTGTGGCCGTTTTCCATAGTGCTGCGCCGCATCGGTCTGTCTGCGGCGAACGAAGAAGATGTCGAGAACGGCGACAACGTCTTCCTCTCCGAAGAGGGGCTGCGCCTGTTGATGAATGTCGGCGACGAAGAGGAGACCATCCTCGACAGCGAAAAGCAGATGATCGCCGGCATTTTGGAGATGGACGAAACGGTGACGCGCGAGGTGATGGTCCCCCGCATGGACGTCATGGCGATGGACATTCAAACCAGCTTGCGCCAGGCGCTGGACACGGCGATCGATGCCGGGCACAGCCGTATTCCCGTGTTCGAGGGCAACATCGACCACATTGTCGGCTTTTTGTATGCCAAGGACCTGTTGAGTTGCTTCCGCGAAAACCGGGATGATATGCCCATCAGCACGCTGCTGCGCCCCGCCTACTTTGTGCCTGCCAGCAAGAAGGTCAACGCGCTGCTCAAGGAGATGCAGAAGCGGCGCGTGCATGTGGCGATGGTGGTGGACGAGTATGGCGGCACCGCCGGCTTGGTCACGATCGAAGATATCATTGAAGAAATTGTGGGCGAGATTCAGGACGAATATGACGAGGAAGAGGATATCTTTGTGCAGGCATTGGGCGGGGATGTTTACCTGCTCAACGCACGCCTGGACCTCTACTCGCTTTCCAAGCTGTTGAATCTGGACGTGCCGGATGAAGACGCCGACACGCTTGGCGGGCTGATCTACAGCGAACTGGGCCATGTGCCCGAGCCGGGCGAGTCCGTCGAGGTAGCCGACTGGCGCTTCATTGTTCACACGCTGGAGGGCCGCCGCATCGACGAGGTGCGCGCCGAGCCTGTGACCCCGGTACAGACGCCGGCGCGCACCGAGGCGGAGCCTGCTCCTGCCAAGCGCGGCGCAACCGATGCGGCGCGGGACGGTCTGTCCGCCAAGGATCAGTCGGCTTTCAATTACTCAATGTCTAAGTGAGGATAACCCAGCATGATCACGCCCGAACAATTGGTGGAGTACGCGCTGCAAGCTCGCGGCCGCGCCTATGCGCCTTACAGCGGCTATGCTGTGGGCGCGGCGGCGCTGACGGCGGACGGTCAAGTGGCGCTGGGCTGTAATGTGGAAAACGCGGCCTACCCGGCGACCATTTGCGCCGAGCGCGTGGCGCTCACCAGCCTGGTGGCGCAGGGGCTGGGCGCGCCGGTGGCGATCGCCGTGGCGACGCGCGACGGCGGATCGCCCTGCGGCATCTGTCGCCAGGTGATGGCGGAACTGGGGCCGGCTATGCAGGTGTACATCGCCGACGAGCACGGGGCGTTTCGCCGCACGTCGGTGGCGGAGTTGCTGCCCGATTCGTTTTCGGGCGCCAGCCTGACGCCCTAGCGCTCACGCCGCCCGGTCTTTGATTGAACGCGGGCGCGCCGTCTTGGGGCGCCCATTTCGTTTGCATCCTCCTCGTGCTGGGCTATAATCCACACTATGAACGTACCCGCATTGATGGCGACGTATCAGTTGCGCCAGCGCGAATATTTGCTGCGCATCACGCGCGCCATGACCTCTCACCTGGAGTTGCCTAGCCTGCTCAAGCTGATCCTGGGCAGCGCGGCCGAGATGGTCGGCTGTCGCACGGGGCTGATCGCGCTGGAGAATGAACACGCCGAGCTGGACCGCCCGCAGGTGGTGCTGAGCGGGCTGCAAGTGCGCGCGGTCTACAATATTCCGCCCAAATATGTGTCCGCCTTCGAGCCGCTGCTGGAGGCGCTGCCGCCTGTCTGGGACGCCGAGGGCGGTGAAGCCGATCTGTTTGAACCCCATTCGTCGGACTTGCAAGCCCGCGTCCATCAGGTGGAAGAGACGCTGGGCATTACGCTAGGCCAGGTAGTGCGGCTGCCGCTCTTCTTCCAAACGGACCTGTTGGGCATTATCTACCTCTTTCGCAGCGAGTATGCCTTCACGCGCATGGATTGGCAGTTGCTGCAAGGCTTTGTGGATCAGGCCGCGATCGCCGTGCGCAACGCGCGTTTGGTCAATCAACTGGAGACGGAGCGCAGCAGGCTGGCGACGATCATCGAGAACAGCGCCGACGGCATCTTGATCCTCAACATGGACCGCCGCGTGGTCGTGATCAACCAGGCGCTGGCGGCTATGGTCGGCCTTTCGGAGGACGAGACGCTGGGCCGGCCTTGCCACGAGGTCTTGCAGCTGGAAAACGTGCAAGGCGAGGATCTGTGCCAGCGCGAGGCGTCGCCCGCGTATTTGCCCGAGAGCGGCGCGCGCTGCGAGGGCGACCTGGTGCGGCCCGGCGGCGGGCGCATCACCGTGTCGATCACGTATACGCCGCTGTTTGACGACGCCGGCGGCGAACTGGTCAACATCATCGCCAACGTGCATGACATCACGCGCTTTCGCGAAGAAGAGGAGATGAAGTCGACCTTCACGTCGATCATCAGCCATGAACTGAAGACGCCTGTGGCGCTGATCAAGGGCTATGCGCAGACGCTCGCCCGGCCCGACGCCGACTGGGACGCCGAGACGGCGCGCGGCAGCTTGCAGGTGATCGAGGAGGAGGCCGACCGGCTGGAGGCGCTGATCAACAATTTGCTGGATGTCAGTCGCATCCAGGCAAGCGGGCTGCGCCTGGACTACGCCGACGTCGAGATCGAGGATGTGGCGCGGCGCGTGGCGGAGATCTATCGCACGCAGACGGAACGTCACCGCATTGAGGTGGACTTTCCGCACCGCCTGCCTTTGATCTGGGGCGACGAGGAGCGGCTGCGCCAGGTATTGACCAACCTCGTCGGCAACGCCATCAAATACTCGCCCGACGGCGGCTTGATCCGCATCGGCGGCTGGGTGGAGACGGGGGACAGCGCGCGCGTGGTGCTATATGTGGCGGACCAGGGCATCGGCATCCCGCGGCATGAGCTGGCGCGCATTTTCGACCGCTTCTATCGCGTGGATAGCACCTTGCGGCGCAGCACCGAGGGCAGCGGGCTGGGTCTGTTCTTGACGAAGGCCATTGTCGAGGCGCACGGCGGCCAGATCTGGGCGCGCAGCGAGGTGGGCGGCGGGACGACTATCTTTGTGACGCTACCCGTGAACCAGGACGTGCGCGAGGCGGAGGGCAATCTCTTCTCAGTTTGATGTAGTTTGTATAGTTCGTTCGTGCAACCTGTGCGATTTTCGACCTATCACCCTTTATTCGCCCAATCCATGTAATGTCCATATAACCCATATAACAACAAGGGACAATAACGAGGGGAGGCCCTATGCGACAGGTATTTTGGCTTCGGTTTTTGCTCTTGCCGGCACTTATCCTGGGCATCAGCGCGCCGGCGAGCGTGATCGCCGCCGGTTTCGACGGGAGCGCGCTCATGCAGTCACAGAGCGCAGACCCCGGAAATGCCGCGGCCGTGGCCGGTTTGGCGGAAGTGGCCCGCATCGTGCGCCCGCTGAAGGGCGAAGTGACTTCGGCGACAGCTTCAACTGACGGCGTGGTAGAGGCGCTGACGCCGACGCCGGAACCCACGCCCATGGTCGCCGACGAGGTTGAGCCGACGGCGACGCCGGAAGAAGAGACGCCGCAGGTGGACGCCACGGCGACGCCGGAGGCGGAAGAAGAAGCGCCGCCTGCCGTGGATTCCACGTTCGCCGCGCTGGTGCAGCACAGCAACGAGGGCGTGATCGTGCAGGCGCCGAGCGACTGGGTCGTCGAGCCGGGCGACTTCGGCACGATCTTCAACCTGGAAATACCGGATACGGAATTTATCGGCTTTGTACAGCCGATGAGCGCGGAGGAATTCCCCGGCCTGCTCGGCATGGTTCTCTTCCAAACGCAGGCTGATGCGCTGGTGGCGGCCATCGATCCCAGCGCTGAGTTAATTGCGGTTACCGCTTTGACGACGGGGCAAGAGTTGCCGATCGCAAAGATCGCGCTCAGCATTAGCGCCGAAGACGGGGCGGGCGAAGGCGCGATCTATATGGTGTCGCCAGGCACGGATACATATGCCCTGTATGCCTTCGCCGCGCCGGACGTGTGGGCCGAAGTCGAGGGCGCCGTCGACCTGATGGCCGAGAGCATGTTCTTCGACCCCACGCTGTTGACCTTGACCACGGCGGAAGGCGGCCCGCTGGAGTATACGGATGAGGCCAGCGGCCTGAGCTTGGTTCTGCCCGAGACCTGGCAGATTGCACCGACCGGTGACGAGGACCTGCCCGTGATCATCGCCGACGCCGACCTCCAGTTCGCGGGCATCTTGGGGATTGCGCCCGGCACGCCGGAGGAGGAAGGGCTGGACCTCGACGCGCTCCTCCAGGGCCAAGGCGCAGAGGTGGACGCAGAGACCGCAGCCGACTTGGTACAGACGTTGCTGGAGCTGATGAATATCTCCTCCGAGGAGTTTGTGCAGGATGAGGCGCTGACGCAGGTCTCGGTGGAAGAGGGCACGGCGCTGGTGCGCTTCGGCGGCGAGGCGAGCTTCGACGAAATGAGCGGCATTCCGATGATCTTCTATCTCTTGCTCACCCCCGACCGCGTCACGGCGTTGATCCTGATGGGCGACGCGGAGCAGGCGCTGAGCCAAGAGCCGGCCATTGTGCAACTGATGGGCACGGTGGAGAAGTAAGAAGTAGGGAGTAGGCGGGCGGCGAGGAGCCGATAGACTAACTGACCGGCAGGCTTGCGTCGGCTACGTCGTTCGGGAGCCGTCCGGGCGAGGCAGCCGTGCAGGCCCGTTGGCTTAGGCGGACAGAGGGGGCAGCCATAGGGTGAAGGTGCTGCCCTGCTGCGGTTCGCTCTCTACGGTGATTTTGCCGTGGTGGGCCTCCGCGATGGAGAGTACGATGCTCAATCCGAGGCCGCTGCCGCCCATCTCGCGGCTGCGGGCTTTGTCTGTGCGATAGAAGCGGTCGAAGACGTGCTTCTGGCTCTCGGCACTGATGCCGATGCCCGTGTCGGTGACGGAGACCTTGACCCACTCCGGCGTGTTCTCCAGGCTGAAGGTGATGATGCCGCCGACCGGCGTGTATTTCACCGCGTTGTCTGCCAGGTTGAGCAGTAGTTGGCGCAGCCGCTCGGCGTCGCCCAGTACAAGGGCTTGGTCTTCGCTGCCCAGGCGAAGTTCCAGCGCGCCGGGGCCTTTGGCGCGCTCGGCGATGCGCCGTGTTTGGCGGAAGACATCGAGCAAGAGCGTATCAAGTTCGACGGGGGCAATCTGAAGCTGCAGCGCGCCGCTGTCGGCCTGGGCCAGGAGCAGCAGGTCGCTGATCATAGCGCCCATGCGCGCAGTTTCGATCTCCACTTCGTTGAGCGATTCTTGCAGCATGGCGGGCGAGAGGTCGGCGTGTAGCGCGCCTGCGCCGGGTGCAGCGACATCGGCAGCGGCCTGGGCATTGGCCGAGGCGTTGACGGCGCGGCGCAGCAGCTCCACATTTCCCTGCACGGTGGTGAGCGGCGTGCGCAGCTCGTGGCTGACATCGGCGATCAGACGCTGTTGCGTCTTGAAAAGCTGTTGGATGCGGTCGAGCATCTCATTGAAGGTAGCGGCGAGCCGGCCCACTTCGCTCGAGTCGGCGGCGATGTTAAGGCGGCGGCTGAGGTCCTTGGTGCGGCTGATGGCGTCGGCTGTGTTGGTGATGACGTCGATGGGGAAGAGGGCGCGGCGTGCCAGGAAGGCGCCCACGATGGCGGCGAGCAGCAGACTGAGCGCCGTCCCCAAAATCAAGTAGCGGCTGACTTGGCTGAGCGTATCCTCGACGCCGACCACCGGTTTGATGACTTGCACCGCGCCCACGATCGTATTGTTGACCGGCAAGGGCATGCTGACAACGAGCAAGGGCGTGCCCATCTCGTTGGTAGTATACAAGCGATGGCTGCGGCCGTTGCGTATATCTTCGAGCGCCACAGTGTAGTTGTCCACGACCATAGAGCCGAGGTTCTGGCTGCGCTTGGCGATCATGCCGTTGAGGTCAATAATCTGCACGCCGACGGAACTGGAAAAGAACTCTAGCTCCGGAAACTGAATGCGCATGGGATTGTTGCGGATGATAAAGATGTCGTGCTGCAGCTGCTGCGTGACGGTCTTGGCTACCTCGGCGGCCTGGACTGAGGCATCCTGTTCGGTTTGCATCCACAGGTTAGCCGCCAGCGCCGCATAGAAGATGAAGCTGAAGAGGATCAGCGTGGCGCCCAGCAGCGCGGTGTACCAGAGGGTTAAGCGCAGACGAATTGTCATAGGCCAGGCGACGCGCGGAAAACGTGCGTTCTCACCGAACGTATACCGGCTAGTGCGCAGCAGCGGCGGCGATCCAGCAACATGACGAACCGTAGTCCATGCCATGTCCCCAGCCTAGCCGTGGCAGGTGAGAGCCAGGTGAAGCGCCTATGAGAAGTGGATGAGCCGCGCTGCTGCGGCACGCAGACGCTATGCCGTGCCGCCCTGGGCGGCGGGACTCTGTGTCTCGCGACTCTATCGCGCGCAACTCTATGTCTCGCGCAGTGCATAGCCGACGCCGCGTACGGTCTGAATGAGGCGCGGCGCGTCGCCGGCTTCCAGCTTGGTGCGCAGATAGCGCACGTAAACCTCGATGATGTTGCTTTCGCCGCCAAAATCATAGTTCCAAATGTGTTCGTAGATCATTTCGCGCGTGAGCACCTGGTTGGGATGGCGCATGAAAAGCTCGAGCAGGTCGAATTCCTTGGCCGTGAGTTGCACTTCTTGCCCGCCGCGAAAGACCTGGCGCGTGCGCGGGTTGAGCGAGAGGTCGGCGAACTGATGCACGTCCGGGGCCGCTTCCATGCGGTGGCGGCGGAAGAGGGCGCGGATGCGCGCCAGCAGCTCGTCGAAGGCAAAAGGCTTGACCATGTAGTCGTCGGCCCCGGCGTCCAGCCCGGTCACGCGGTCGGGCACCGTATCCCTGGCGGTGAGGACGAGGATGGGCAAGTTGGAGACGCTGCGCACGCGGCGACAAACTTCCAGCCCGTCGATGCCCGGCAGCATGAGGTCCAGGATCATGGCGTCGGGCAGGTTGTCGCGGATGTTGTGCAGGGCGGTTTCGCCGTCTTCGGCGGTGGTGACCTCGTAGCCCTCAAAGGACAGGCCTCTGCGCAGCAGGTCGCGAATTCTGCGGTCGTCTTCGACTACCAGAATGGATTCGGCCATAGTCTCGATTCTTGGCGCCGATCTTGGCGCGGGCATTGGCCCTGAAATTGCGTGGATCTTGGCGGGTTGCGGCGAGTTGAGCGCCGCGCGCTGTTGAGGCGCATGTCGCCGGCGGACATGCGGCCTGTGACGGGAATTGTAGGTCACCGCGGGCGATGTGTCAAGGAAAATACGGGGATAGTGCTCTGTGAACTGCGGTTCAGCGTGCAATCGCCCCGCTTGGTATCGCCCAGCGTGCAATCACGCAGTATGCGAACGCAAAGCGGCGATGTTACAATGACGCCCACTTATAGTCGTCTAGGATGAAACCATTAGTCGCCGGCCATTTTGAGCCGCCAATCTGTCCGCACGGACGCGTGCGGGAGGAGCAAGGTTGAAATGCCACAACAAAGCTATCGAATAGAACATGACAGCCTGGGCGAGGTGCGCGTGCCGGCGGATGCCCTGTATGGGGCGCAGACTCAGCGCGCCGTAGAGAACTTCCCCATCAGCGATCTGCGCTTTCCGCGCAGCGTGATCCGCGCCCTGGGTCTAATCAAGGCGGCGGCTGCCGCGGTCAACCAGGACTTGGGGCTGATGGAGGGCGACATGACCGCGGCCATCCAAGAGGCGGCCTTGGCTGTGGCGGAGGGCCGCTATGACGCCCAGTTTCCGCTGGACATCTTCCAGACGGGGTCCGGCACCAGCACGAACATGAACGCCAATGAGGTGATCGCCACATTGGCGAGCCGGCGGCTGGGCGCCCCAGTCCACCCGAACGACCATGTGAACATGGGCCAAAGCAGCAACGACGTCATTCCGACGGCCATCTATGTGGCGGCTACCTTGCAGACGACCGAGGGGCTGATGCCGGCGCTGCGCCATTTGCAGGCGACGCTGGAAGCTAAGGCGGCGGAGGTCGACGGCGTGGTGACGACGGGGCGCACGCACTTGATGGACGCCATGCCCGTGCGCTTGGGCCAAGAGCTGGGCGGCTGGGCCGCACAGATGAGGCATGGTATCGAGCGTGTGCAGGCGACCTTGCCGCGCTTGGCGGAGTTGGCGCAGGGCGCGACCGCGGTGGGCACCGGCATCAACGCCCACCCCGAATTCGGCGCACGCATTGCCGCCAAGCTGGCGCAGATGACGGGTGGCGCGTTCGTGCCCAGCTCGAACTACTTCGAGAGCCTGAGCACGCAGGACGCCGCCGTGGAGCTGAGCGGGCAACTGAAGACGGTGGCGGTGAGCCTGACGAAGATCGCCAACGATCTGCGCTGGATGAACAGCGGGCCGATTGCGGGCTTCGGCGAAATTGTGCTGCCTGCGCTTCAGCCGGGGAGCAGCATCATGCCCGGCAAGATCAACCCCGTGATTCCCGAGGCGGTGACGATGGTGTGCGCCCAGGTGATCGGCAACGACGTGACGATCACGCTCGGCGGACAGTCGGGTAGCTTCCAACTGAATGTGATGTTGCCGGTGATCGCGTATAACTTGATCCAGAGCATTGACCTGTTGGCGAACGCCGCCACGGTGTTGGCGGATAAAGCCATCCGGGACTTTACGGTCAACGAGGAGCGCATCGCCGGCTTGGTGGGGCGCAACCCCATTCTGGTGACGGCGCTCAACCCGGTGATCGGCTATGAGCTGGGCGCCAAGATCGCCAAGCGCGCCTATGCCGAGGGCCGCTCGCTCAAGGAAGTGGCGTTGGAGATGACCGACCTCTCCGCAGCGGAGCTGGACCGGCTGCTGGACCCGCGGCAGTTGACCGAGGGCGGCATTCAGCAGTAGGGGCGGCGCTCCGGCTACGCTCCGGTTACACGATCCCCTGATAGGAAGATCGCCAACGCAAAGTCAATAGCAGCGCCCCGGTCACAAATGGCCGGGGCGCTGTGTTTGGTTGGGATGGCAGGCGGGGCAGCCGCTAGGGCAGATAGCTCAGCGGGTTGCGCGGCACGCCTTGATAGCGGATCTCGAAATGGAGATGAGGGCCGGTGCTGTTGCCGGTATTGCCCAAGCTGCCCACCGCTTGCCCGCGCGCGACGCTTTCGCCCGCCTGCACATAGATGCTGTTGAGGTGAGCGTAGAGCGTGACGAAGCCGTTGCCGTGGTCGACGATGACATGATTGCCGTAGCCGCCGTTCCACCCGCCGGCTGCCAGCGCCACGTAGCCGGAGTCCGCAGCCTTGACATCCGCGCCTGTCCACCCGCCAATGTCGATGGCGGCATGGCCGCCCCAGAAGCGTTGGCTGATGGAGCCGCTGGCGGGCCACTCAAACGAGCCGGAGCCCAGCTTGGCGCTGGAAGGCGCTACGCCCGCGTAGGCGAAGACCTGTTGTTGCACGAAGGGCTTGGTGCCGCCGGGGATGACCATCTCTTGCCCGATCGTGAGGGGGGCCGAGACGTCCTCGAGGCCGTTGGGCAGATAGCCTACGATGTCTTCCATCGCGACTTTGTACTTGTTCGCCAGGGAAGAAAGCGTGTCGCCGGAGTTGACAACATGCAGCGCGCCGTTGACCGGCAAAATGCGCAGCTGGTCGCCCGGGCGGATCAGGTCGGCGTTGGCCTCCAGGCCGGCGTTGGACCACTGTACCGTTTCCGGTTGCAGGCTGAATCTCTCGGCAATCGCCAGGATCGTGTCGCCGGGCCGCACGGTGTAGTATTGGATTTCCTGTTGGGGTTCTTCGCCGACGATGGTGAAGGGGATGGCGGCGCGCTGCAACGATTCATTGTTGGAAATAAGTACGCCGGACGGGTTGTTGCCCAGGCCGCCGGTAGCGGCATAGGCGCCGCCGCTAAGATGATTGGCGCTCAGCATGGCGCGGTTGGGCAGCACGCGCAGCGTAAAATTCCAGTTGGGAATGTCAATTTGGCTCAGGATGAGAATGAGTGCGGCCACCCCCAAGACGGAGAGATGGCTGGCAAGGCGCAAGGGCGTCACCTGGTCGGCGAGTAGACGCCGTACCTGGTTTTGCAGCAGGTCGCTCGCCGCATCGAAGAGCGGGAAAGACCATGCCGGGCGCTCGCTCGCTGCCGTGCGAGGCAGGACGGCGCTTTGCGCTATGGCTGGGCGGGGAAGAGACACGCCGAAGGGCAGGCGGTCGATGGACGAGGCAGAAATGCTGGTTGTCTCGAACGAACCGGACGTTACTCCTCCTACAGAAGACGTTTGCGTCAGCGAAGACGTTTGCGTTCTGCCGGGGCGAAGACTGGAGAGCCAACCTGAGGCCGTCGCGTCTCCGAACGCCGAGTCACCGTTGGATGACATAGATTCTGATCTCCATATAGTCAGCTTCCTATTGGGGCGGCGAGGTCCGGCCAATCACTGGCTAGGAGGACGTTCACCTGCACGCAGGGGCACATAATCTATCAACTAGTAATCTATCAACTAGCGTATAAATTACGGTGCGTGCCAACCACTGGGAAAAAGCTACGAGGTGCAACCGGTACACCCCACTGGTTGGAGATTATACCACTATGGTTCGCGGCTGCAAAGCGTCTGGGGTTGAAAAGAGGACGTCAAACCGACGAGAGACAAAAGTTGGCGGTAAATCGTCGGTTTGACGTAGGTTTGGCGTAGGCTGATGTGCTTGAACTTAAGGCCGCTGCGTGAAGTCGGGTGCAAGCGTGCGGGCCGTGCAACAGTTCCGCCGTGATGGCGGCTATGAACATCAGCTGCCTAGCGCTTGGTCAGCGTCTCCAGGAACTCGCGGTTGTCGCGTGTGCGGCTCAGGCGCTCGATGATGGGCAGCAGGGCTTCGCTGCCGCCGCCCATGGCGTCGATCATGCGGCGCAAGGTGTAGACCTTCGCCAGGGTTTCGGCGTCCAGCAGCTTCTCTTCGGCGCGCGTGCCGCTGCGCTCAATGTCGAAGGCGGGGAAGATGCGGCGCTCCGAGAGCTTGCGGTTGAGGTGCAGCTCCATGTTGCCCGTGCCCTTGAACTCCTCGTAGATGACGTCGTCCATGCGGCTGCCCGTGTCGACCAGCGTGGTGGCGATGATGGTGAGGCTGCCGCCTTCTTCGATCTTGCGCGCGGCGCCGAAGAAGCGTTTGGGCGGGTAGAGCGCCGCCGGGTCGATGCCGCCGGAGAGCGTGCGCCCGGAAGGGGGGACCGTCAGGTTGTAGGCGCGCGACAGGCGGGTGATGCTGTCGAGCAGGATGACCACATCCTTCTCGCTCTCGACCAGGCGCTTGGCGCGCTCGAGCGCCATCTCGGCGACGCGCACGTGGTTCTGCACCGGCTCGTCGAAGGTGCTGCTCACCACCTCGGCGTCGACCGAGCGGTCCATGTCCGTCACCTCTTCGGGGCGCTCGCCGATGAGCACGACCATCAGGTGCATGTCCTGGTAGTTGGCGGTGATGCCGTTGGCAATGCGCTTGAGGATGGTCGTTTTGCCGGCTTTGGGCGGGCTGACGATGAGGCCGCGCTGGCCACGCCCGATGGGGGCGAGCAGGTCGATCATGCGCGTGGAGATGATGTTGGCGCGCGTTTCCAGTTGGATCAGCTGGTTGGGAAAAATGGGGGTGAGCTTTTCAAAGATGGGCCGGCGCTTGGCTTCTTCGGGGTCGAGGCTGTTGACGGCTTCGACCTTGAGCAGGCCGTGGTACTTTTCGGTTTCCTTCGGCGGGCGCACTTGTCCTACGACAAAGTCGCCGGTGCGCAAGCCGAAGCGGCGAATCTGGCTTTGGCTGACATAGACATCTTCATCGCCGGGGAGCAGATATTCGCTGCGCAGAAAGCCGATGCCGTCTTGCACGATTTCGAGCGTGCCGCCGCCGAAGATATAGCCTTGGTTTTCGGCGCTGGCGCGCAGCAGGCGCATCATCAGGTCGTATTTTTTCAGGCGCGTGTAGCCGGTGATGCCCATAGAGCGGGCAATCTCGCGCAGCTCATCCAGGTTCAGAGCATCCATCTGTGAGATTGTCATCGTGCCGAACTGTTGGTCTGTCATTTCTTTTCTTCCTTCGCGATATCGCTTCCCATATGAGGAAATGAATGCGGGCTTACACCTTGAATGCTGGGACAGCAAACGCTATGCAATAAAAATAGGTCTTCAATTATGGCTAGGTATGAAGCTAGATGGTTGAAGATAGATGTTGAAGTCACATGGCTAAAAGATGGGTTGCGCTTCTGTTCAGTCTAGACAAAGGGCGAATCGCTGACCATGTGCCGTGGAATACACGCAAGGTCCAAACAAAGTTTGGACAATTTCACGTGTGTGAAGTGGAGCCTGCAATGTCTTGTTGTCGATGCATTGTTGTCAACGGGTGCGGGCTGTTGGAGGCGCCTGCGCTGCGTTCGTTGGCCGAGACCGGCGGAAGACACAGGAAGGTCGGGTTAGTTAGATTTGACTAGTTAGGTTTGACAGCGGCAAGCGTCATCGCTGCCAAACGGCATGCAGTTGATGGAACAAGCGGGGCGCCGGCAATCGGCAGGAAAAACGTTGGCATACTCGACGAACTATACTTCCGTCGCCCATTCGACAGGCCACGGCTGTGTCGCGGCAGGCTGTCTACCCTGATTAGTTGGCCCAATCCTTGACCCTATCATCGTCCAGGCCCATCTGCGTAGGTTTGCGCCGTCCGGCGGGTTGGCCGAAAAGCGCACGGCATTGAGCGGATAACCATAACGATACAGACGCGCTGTGGGTAGCAGGCATGGACTGAGGTCTCTGACGATTCAACCCATTATAGCAACGCTTGGCGTTGGCGTCAACTAGGAATCAAATTAGAAATGCTGAGCCGCCAGATCTGCGCGCAGGTTGTCGTATGCAATATGTGCAACGCAGCGGCTCGCGTGGTGGTTCCACGGCCAAGCAAAGTGCGAGAAAAGTCCTTTTGCATAGACGGGAGCGGCGAGATGAACCTGCCCCAATCTCACCACTCCCATCTTTTGCTGCCTGTCTGCCCGAGCGAGCGATTAGTCCCAGATGCCCGCAATGTCCTTGAGCGATTCGACGTCCAGCAGGGTGATGCGCCGGTAGCCGAGTTCGACTAGCTGCTGGCGTTTGAAGTCGCGCAGGATGGCGCTGACGGTCTCGCGATAGGTGCCCAGGTGGTCAGCTAGCGCTTGGTGGCTGACGCCCTTGATCAGGCCGTTCTCGCTGTTGCCCAGGTCGAGCAGCAACATCGCCAGGCGCTCGGGCAACTTCTTGTACGCGACGTCCTCCAGGCTGTTTTCCACCTGCAACAGGCGCTCGCCGTAGGTTTGTAGCATCCCCCAGCCCAGGATGGGATATTGCATCGTCATGTTGCGCGCTTCGCCGGCGGGGATGACCCACAGGGCGGCCTTTTCGGCGGCCTCGACAAAGACGTTGGGGTCGCCCGAATTATCCAGCGCGCCTTCGCCAAAGATGGCGCCGGGTTCGAGAGTGGCAATGACCAAGCGTCGCCCCTCGTTGTTGGTGCAAACCATGTTGACCTTGCCGCTCATCAGCAAGTACATTTTGCTGGCGAGGTCTTCGGTAGTGGCGATAATGGCGCCTTTCTCGCTGTTCTTAACGCTGATCACCTTGTTGAAGGCGGGATCGTCCGCGCGCAGAGCGGTCAGCGCCTGCGCCACGCCGTTCAGGCCAATGGCGCCGCTGCGGTTGTTTTGTGAAAGGAAAGGTGAGGGAGAAGCCGATTGAAACTCGCGAGCGTGAAGTGCCATGGTCAATGGATCCTTTCTGAAGAAGCTGTGTCGTACCGAGCTTCCAATCAGCCCATATTCATTAGGCTGCCGGCGCATGTGTGCGCTCTGCCGCAACTGCTGGTCGTCAATCCTACGTTGATTGCCGCATGTTTTTGATCGGTTTAGCGGATGCGCACAGTTGTTGCGCTAAGCTTGCTTGGACAGGGTGTTGAAATTTCCTGTTCAAACATTATGCACAGATTAAACCACACTTCGACTGCTTTGTCTAGCCCCAATTGATTAGCATCACCTTAAAAGATCTGTGTCAAACATTGCTCTTGGGCAAATTGTAGGCTGCCTTGCAGCGATATGACTTATTTTAGCGTGCGAATCATAGATTGGTATATGCCTAGTGTATGAATTGTATTTACGCGGGGATATATATTGGGCAAAACGGGCTGGGCAAAACGAGTGGGGCAACATGGGAAAAGGCAGGCGCGGCACGCGAGGGCGGGGCCGCCCGTGCGACGAGGCAGTCTAGAAACTGAGAACGTGGAAGGGATTAGCTCGCCGGCGCGGAGGCCGCCAGCCATGCCTCGAACGCGCGCCAGCGCGCTTGATAGGCCGCGGGCAGACAGGCGAGCAGATCGTCGTCGAGCCAAGTCGACGGCACGGGAGCGCGGCGGGGCGCGTCGGCCGTGCGCGCCTCCGCAAGACGCGCCGCCAGTTCGCGCACCGTTTGGCGCGCGTCCGGCGCGAGGTCCGACAATTCCAGGGCTGCGGCCGCGCCGAAGTGCAGCAGAATAGCGAGTCCGTCGAAGGGAGGGACTTCGGGGACGGCGTCAGGTATGCCGTCGCGCGTGGCGGGCGCCGCGTTGAAGTAACTGCGCAGATGGCCTTCGCTGAAGTCTTGCAGGGCCTGCGAGAAGAGGATGACAATGGTCGGGTTGTCGGTTTGGGCGGCGAGGCGCGCGGCACGGCCAAAGCAGTAGTCGCCGGCGAGGATGGCGCTGCCGATAAAGGATTTGTCCAGCGCGGCCGCGGCCGACGAGACGAGCAGCTGGTGTACGCTCAGCGCCACGTTCAACATTTCCAGAGCGGCAGCCAGGGCAATGCGATGCTCGAGGCCGGAGCCGGAGGCTTGCGCATCATAGGCCGCCGCCAGCACCAGCGCGCCGGACAGGGGGGGCGCCACGGCGCGCAGACGCGCACGCACCAATTCGCTGAGCGGAGAGCCAAGCTCAGCCGCAGCGGACTCGAGGCGCTCGTGGACGGAATGTAGTTCGGCGGCGAAGCCGGTCTGCGCGGAAAGCGGCGCGTGCATGGCAGATTCTCGGGTAGCGGGTTCGCGGCTAGATGGCTCGGCTAGGCAGGGTTGGCGGAGTGGGGCGCACTGCCGTTGTGATGGTTGCCGGCATGTTTGCCGAACGCGTTGCCGGAGAGCAACTCGCGGATTCTCTCCAACGCCTCTTCGGCCGAATTGCCCATGTAGATGCCGGTCATCTGGTTGCGCAGTTCCGGGTAACGTTTGAAGGCCTGACCGCCGTAGCCGATTTGAGGGCGCCTCGGCGAAATCTCCGCCAGGGCGGAAGTTAGTGCGCTCAACTCGTGCGCCGTCTCTTGCGTCGACGCGCTGAGGAGGACGAGTGCCGGCTGCTGCAACTTGGCCTCGCGTACGGTGTCGGGGATGTCGAGACCTTGCCCCAGGTAGTGGACAGAATAGCCGGCGCGGCGCAGGTAGATGCTGAGCAGGAGCGCGCCGATTTCGTGTTGTTCGCCGGGGGCGCAGCCCACCCACAACGTGGGGCCGTCCGCTGCATTGGGCAGCGTGCGCAGCAGCGCGGCCAACCGTTGCAGCAGGTAGTTGCTGGCAAAGTGTTCGGTCGCCACGCTCACCGCGCCGTCGTGCCAGCGCGTGCCGATCTCGACCATGACCGGTTGGATCAGCCGCTCGCCGATCTGTTCGACCGTGTACATGGAGAAGGCTTCGGCCATCACTTGTTCGGCTGCGTGTTCGTCAAAGGCCAGCAGGGCGGCGAGCAGATCCTCTTGCAGGGCGGCGAAGTGGCGCACGCGCGGCTGCGGCGGGGCGGGCGGGACGCTGACGTGTTCGCTTTGCGCTGCGCTGCGCATGGCACCGGGTAAGATGGCGTTGTCCTGTCCGCCGACCTCGACGACCAGGGAGTCCATCCATGCCACGGCCTGGCTGATCGACATGCCCGCATCCACCTGCGCTTTGAGCCAGCGAATGATGGCAACGTCGCGCTCGGAGTAGAGGCGATAACCGCTGTCGGAACGCTGGGGCCGGCACATGTGATAGCGCCGTTCCCAGGCACGCAGCGTGCTGGGGCTGAGGTCGGTTGCCTGAACAACGGCCTTGATATTGTAGAGCGGCGCGGTAGCATAGTCGCCAAGTCGGATGTTCGTATTCAAAGTTTCCTCGCCAGACAATAAGCCGGACAACAAATCGGGCATTGAATCTGTCATGAGCGCAATTTCGGCGGCTATGTCGACAGTCTGCACCAGATTGATCTAGAGATTGTTTATACGATCTATCTTAACATAGATGGGTGGAAATTTCCATAAATGCAATCAGCAGACGTTAATCAGCGGATGGCGACGACAGATAGGGCATGCCGCGGGGCGAGGGGGAGCGTCAGCTGATGGAAAGGTCGTCGCGCGGGCGCAGGGGCAGCTCGACCTGGACGCGATGGGTGCGCCGGATGGATTCGTGCAAGGCGAGGGCGACAGCCAGGTTGTAGATGCCGTCGGCGCTGCCGGCGAGGGGCCGGGCATCGCCGCGCACCGCGGCGTGGAAGCGCGCGATGGCTGCGCCATAGGCGGGCATGGGCGTCACCGGGATCGACGTGGCGCTTCCGTGGCGCACGAGGAATAACTCGGTGGGCGTGTCGTCGACAAAGGCGTGGCGCGCCGCCAGCGTTCCCGTGCTGCCGAACAGGCGAATCTCCCCGGCGTCGTGCGGGATGATGAACGAGTCGTGCAACTGCACGAGCAGCCCGCTGCGGCGTAGGGTGAGGTGGGCGACGACGTCTTCTTCGACGGCGTCGCTGAGCAGATGCTGCGTGTTGGCTGCCTGCACGCTCTGCACCTCGTCGCGCAGGAGGAAGCGCAGCACGTCGATGTCGTGGACGCTGTGGTCGAAGATCACGCCGCCGCCGGGGGCGCGCAGCCGCCAGGTGTGCAGCGCGGGCGGCAGCAACGGCGTATTGGCGATGCGCCCGCCCAGCAGGTCGCCGATTTCGCCCTCCGCCAGCAGTTGCTGCATGGCTTGCAGGGCGGCATCGGCCCGGCGATGGTAGTTGACGGCGAGCAGCAGACCGCGGCCGACGGCGGTGTGCGCCATGGCTAGCGCATCTTCCACATTCAGCGCCATCGGCGTTTCGACCAGCACGTGCTTGCCCGCGGCAAGCGCCGCCAGCGTGGACTGGGCGTGGTGGCGCGGGTGCCCGCCGACGTAGACACAATGCACATCGGATCGCGCCAGCAGGTCGGCGAGGTTGGCAAAGCTATGCGGGATGTGATTGGCCTCGGCAAAGCTCCGGCCGCGGTTCTCGTTGCGGCTGAAGACGCCGACGATGCGGGCGTTGCTCAGCGGATAACGCAGATCGGGCGCGGGAAGGTCGACCTGGTTGCGAATGGCGGGGAGGATGTGCTGGGCGGCTTGGGCGCCGGCCCCGACAATGGCCCAGCCCAGCGTCTCTTCGCCGACGAGGGCGCGGTGGCGCGGGCCGATTGCAGGCAGCGCGGCATCAGTCATGGCAGGGTCGAGCGGGGAGATCGGCGGCTCAAGCCGGCTCGTCATCGGCGTCGGCGGCGATCAGCCGGTAGAGGTTGTCGAGGTCGTCGTCGCTGTAGAAATGGACGATCAGGCGACCCGACCCGTTGGCGCTGCGGTTGAGGCTGACGCGCGTGCCTAGGGCTGCGCGGAAACGGCTCTCCAGGAAGTGAAGATGGGCCTCGGCATCCGCTTCGGCTTGCAGTTCGGGCTGCGGCTCGGCCGCGGCTTGGGGCGTGGCGAGCAGGCGCTTGACCATCTCTTCCGTCTGGCGCACGCTGAGGCCGTGTTCCAGGATGCGCGCCAGAGCGGCGCGCATGGCCTCGGCGTCGGGCAGGGCGAGCAGGGCGCGGGCATGCCCGGCGCTGATGCGCCCATCGGTCACCGCATGTTGCAGGTCGACGGGCAGCTGCAAGAGGCGTACGGTGTTGGCGACGGCGGAGCGGCTGCGCCCCACGCGGCGGCCGATTTCGTCCTGCGTGAGCAAGAAGGTATCCGTCAGCATCTGGTAGGCGACGGCTTCTTCCAGGGGGTTGAGGTCGGCGCGCTGGACGTTTTCGACCAAGGCCCACTCCAGCAGTTGCTGCGGCGAGGCCTCGCGCACGATGGCGGGCACTTCGGTCAGCTGCGCCAGTTGGGCCGCGCGCCAGCGGCGCTCGCCCGTGATCAGCCAGTAGCGGCCTGGCGCGTCATCGCTATTGGCGGCGCTATCGGTGACGATCAGGGGCTGGAGAATGCCGTGAGCGCGGATCGAATCCGCCAGCTCTTGCAGGGCGACGGGGTCAAAGTGGGTGCGCGGCTGCTGCGGGTTTGGCTGGATGGCGTCGACGGGGAGCAGGCGTAGGCCGCCCGCCGCGGCCTGCGCCGTCACTTCCTCGCTGGGCGGGTAGGCCGTCTCGGTGTTCATGATCAGCGCGCCCAGCCCGCGCCCCAACCCAAAGCGCTTACCGTGTCCGCTGCTGGTGATTTCGTCTGCCATGTGGATGCTCCCCTCGGCTGCCGGCCAATAAGCCCAAAATAAGCGCAACAAGTGGTGTGCGGCCTAGTGTGTGCGGCCCGTTGTGGTTGACCTACGCCTTGACCAGTTTGGGCGCCGACTGCTCGGCGCGCTGCATGAACTCGTCGGCTAGCGCCTGATAGGCGAGCGCGCCGGCGCTGGCGGGCGCGTAGCTGAGAATGGTTTGGCCGTGGCTGGGCGCCTCGCTCAGGCGAATGTTGCGCGGGATGATCGTTTTGAAGACGACGCCGGGAAAGTACTGGCGCACTTCCTGCACCACCTGCTGCGCCAAGTTCGTGCGGCTGTCAAACATGGTGAGTACAACGCCGGCGATGGCGAGGCGGTCATTGAGCACGTCGCGCACCTGTTGGATCGTCTGCAATAGCAGGCTGAGGCCCTCGAGCGCCAGGTATTCGCACTGCACAGGGATAACGACGCCGTGGGTGGAGGCCGTCAGCCCGTTGATGGTGAGCAGGCCCAGGCTGGGCGGTTCGTCGATGAGGATGTAGTCATACAGGCCCAGCAGCGGGCGCAGGGCGCGATCCAGCAGCCGCTCGCGCGCCATCATGCGCGCCATCTCCACCTCCGCCCCGGCCAAGTCCGTGGTGGAAGGCACGAGGTCCAGCCCCACGCGCTCGGTCAGCGTGATGGCCTGTTGGATGGGCATCTGGTCGATGAGGACATTGTAGAGGCTGAGGGAGAGTGAGCGCGGGTCAACGCCCAGGCTGGTGGTGGCGTTGCCCTGCGGGTCCATGTCCACCACCAGGGTGCGCCGTCCGGCCGCGGTGAGATAGGCGCCCAGGTTGACCGTGGTCGTGGTCTTGGCGACGCCGCCCTTCTGGTTGGCAAACACATAGATCTTGGCGGTCATGGCTTTGCGCTTATCCCTGCTGGGCGAGCGGCGCCCGGACGTGACCGGCGGCGCTTAGTCGCCGGCGACAAAAGGGTGGCTCGCCATATAGGTCAATACTTGTTCACGCGACGGAATGCCGGCGACGCCCGCTTGTTCCACGCTGAACGACGCGGTGACGTTGGCGAAGCGTGCGGCCTGCACCGGGTCACCGGTTTCTTGCAGGCGGATCATAAAGGCGGTGGCAAAGACATCGCCCGCGCCGGTCGGGTCAAATTCTGCGGCGGGCCGCGGCGCGATCTTCACCTCTTCGGTGGCGCCGTTTTCCAGGCGACGGAAGAGGGTGCTGCCCTCGTGATATTCGGTCAGCACTACCACAGGCGCCTGCGCCAGCGCGGGGGCCAGGCGGCTGAGATCGTAGTTGATGTCTTCCAGCGACAGCACCAATACATCTAGATAGGGTAGAATCTGCGGCGCCGAGTCCCACGGCTTGCTGAAGACGCGGCCGGTTTCATCCCAGCGGCGCATCCAGCCCTGCGGCACGGCGACAACTAAGGTGTCCTCGTCGAAGATGCGCACCACGTCCGGGCCGATCTCGTTGACCAACGGGCCGACCAGTACGGCCCGCGGGTTGCGCAGGGCGGGGGCGATGTCATCGGCTGTGATGGGCAGCGCCTGCGCGTAACAGTATTGGATGCGCCCCTGCTCGACATAGACATTGGCAAAGGTCGTCGTCGCGGGCGACGGCAGGACGTGCAGCTCCACTTCGGGCGGCAGCTCCGACAGGTCGGTGTCGGCGGCGGCGCGCGTGATCACGGTGGCGCGGCGCCCCAGGCGAGTGGCGGTGACAGAAGCGAAGCTGACAGTGCCGCCGATGCGGTAGTCGCTGTCGCGGTCGGCGCTGAGCAGATCGCAGGTGACATGGCCGATGAGCAGAATGTCCGGCCCGCGCGCCGTATCCGTGTGGCTAGCGGCTCGCGGATCTGCTTGCGGACCTGTCTGTGGATTCGATTGTAGCATCTCTCCTACCCTCGGTCAATGCAAGTGCCAGTGCGGCCCCCTGGGCCGGCGGGGCGCGGCGGATGAAAGAAAAGCCCCGCCCGACGGGCGGGGCAAGCGGATCATGCCAGGCTCTTGTGTGCGTGTGTGTACTCTACGCGTGAGCGGCTAGTCGGCGTCCCTGGGCACAATGTTGACCTTGCGGCGCTCTTCTTCGCCCGAGCTTTGGGTGTAGACGCGCGGGTGGTCGCGCAGGGTCAGGTGGACGATGCGGCGTTCGTTGGCGGGCATCGGCTCCAGCGCCACGGCGCGGCCGGACTCGGCGACCTGGTCGGCCATGCGCTGGGCGAGCTGCGTCAGTTGGGTGATGCGCCGCTCTTTGTAGCTTTCCACATCGACGACGATGTTCTTCCATTGGCGCACGCGCTGGTTGACCATCAGCCGGATCAGGTATTGGATGGCGGCGAGCGTTTCGCCGCGCCGCCCGATCAGCGAGCCGAGGTCCTGGCCTTCGATGTCGAGGCGCAGATAGGGGTCGCCCTCGTGTTCGTCCGGCTCCTGCCAGGCAGCGGCGACTGTGGCCTGAAAACCCATCAGGCGCACCATCTCACTGAGCAAGCCCGCGGCCATGTCCGCCAGCTCTTCGTCCGACACCGGGGCGGCTTGCGTCTCTGCCTGGGTCGCTTGGGGAGCGGAGGCCGCGCCGCGTGCGGCGGGTTCAGGCGCGAACACGTCGCCTTCGTCCTCTTCTTCCCACTCCTCTTCCCATTCTTCTTCCGCTTCCTCATCGTCCGCCGCGGCAGGCTGCGCGATGTCCGGCTGGGCGACGGGTTCGCGGCTAGGCGCGGGGGCAGGGCGCGCCGTGGCGGAAGCTTGTGGCTTGGCGGCGGATGAAGGAGATTCTGCCATTGTAAGGCGGACACGCGCCGGTTCGCTGCCGATGCCGAAGATGCCGCGGCTGCCCCGGCTGAGGATTTCGACCGTCACTTTGCTGCGGCTGAGGCCAAGCTTCGCCAAGCCTTCGGCGACTGCCTCGTCTACTGTCTTGCCTGTAAATTCCTGGGGTAGTGCGGCCATAATTTATCTCCGTTTCGCGCGGCGCCGTTTGGGCGGTTTCGTCTGATCGGGTGCGGGAGCCGACGCGGGGCCGGCGATTGCGGGCACGGACGTTCCGCCGTTTGTTTCGGCGGCGGGCAGGGCATTGACCTTGACGGAGCCGCCGCCGGCGGCAACGGCAGGTGCGGGCGTCAGGCCAAAGCGGGGATCGGTGATCACCCATTGCTGCAACATCTGGAGCAGGTTGCTGGTCACCCAGTAGAGCGACAGGCCTGCGGGGACTTGCAGCGTGAAGAAGCCAAACATGAAGGTCATCATGAGGCCAATCTGCTTGGTCATGGCGCCGCCCTGGCCGCCGGTATC